>NZ_JAMYRY010000009.1:0-219041 GCF_040321655.1 Mesorhizobium sp. M0306
CCAGCGGCGACGCCGAGACGTTGGTCGACCGCGTCGAGAAAGTCGTGAAAAAGACGGCAAGCAAAACCGAGGAAGCCATTCGCGATCGTTTGCCGGAGACCGACGAGGCTCCCAAATCGAACGAGTCTCCCGAAACGACGTGATAGCGCTGCGGTCGTTCGTGGCGATTCCGACCGCGGGTCGCCTCGCGGTTGCCTCGCCAAAGAAGCTCATATCCGAGATGCCCGCGAAACAATCCGCACAGCAGATTGCCGGGCCATAGGGGCGCTCGCGTTGCCGCGATGTCCGACGTGATCGCGCGCAGCCTCGCCGATGCGGGCCGGTTCCGAAAGGTTCGTCGGCAAGTAAGGCATCGAGCCGAAGGCGGTGACGAATGCCGGTCCCGGCAAACCGGCATCGTAGACCGCCGGCAGGGTTTGATCTCGACTAGCGAGCAACGATGTCATTTCATCGAATAGAGATAGGCCGCGATATCCCGCGCCTCCTGCTCGGAAATTCTGGTCGAAGGCATTGCCGTGTGCGGATTGATCTCCCTTGCGGCGCGTATCCAACGGACCATGTTTCGCGGGTTGTTGGACAATACGCCGCCGATATAGACCCGGGTGGCCAAGCTGGCGTCGAGGCGTGGACCGACCAACCCTTGCGCGCTGGGAACGCCGGTGATCGTGTGGCATCCAGCACAGCCATTGGCCATCATGATGGGTATGGCGCGGGCGCCAACACCGCCGGTTGCATTGTCGGCCTTCTGCTCCACTCGACGGCTTTGCTCGAAGTACAACGCGATCCCGGCCATGGCTGCAACGAGCACGACAATTGCCGCGGCGCCGAGGATGGGTCCGGACGGAGTGAAGCGCGATGTGGCGCGCACGCCGATGCTGCTGGTGGCATTGTCCGACTTATGCGCGACCCTGATGAGGCGCTCCGGCCACAACGTCAGCGCCGCCCGAGCTGCGGCCAGCACAGCAATTGCCGTCCCGGCACCAATGACCAGCTTAGACAGCGTGGAGCGCATGCGACGTCTCCCATCTTCTCCGTCCACTAGAGCGAATCCACAGACCGGCCAGCAGCAACGCGGCTCCGCCATAAATCAGGCCGGCCGGAACCCACATCACCAAGCCGGCGAGCTGCTGGTCCTCGATCGGGCTAAGGTTCCACAATTCCGCACCGGCTGCGTTTACCGGGTACCACAGCCTTGGCGAGACCAGCTGCAGCACCCCGAGCAGGCCGGTGTGCAGCGAGGTGAAGAAGAGGTGCATGACGGCGCTTCCATAGGCTTGTTCGCGGCCTGAACGCGGCAGCAGTACCCACCAGAACAGCAGCCCCGTACCGAAGAAGCTGGCATGTTGCGCATAGTGCAGGACACCCTGTGCAAGCGCCGCCTCGAACAACACCGGAACGTGCCACGCCCATATCGCGACCCCGTGCAGGAAGGTGGCGGCTAAAGGGCGGCTGATGGCGGCCCAAGCGATTCGAAGCACCTTCGCGTTCCCGGCTGCGCCAAATGCCAGCCGCAGCTTGATCGGCAATGCCCACATCATCGCCGCCGCCGGACGGGAGGCGACCAGCAGGGGTGCCGCCACCGCCATCAACAGTTCGTGCTCGATCATGTGGGCGGTGAAGACGCGCTCGCCCAATGCATGGAGCGGACTGACCAGTGCTGTCGCCAAGATGGCCCAGCCGGTCGCAAACAGCAGGGCTTGCCGCATTCGCAACGGGCGGCTGCGGGCGCTCCGCCTCCACAGCCGAAAGGCGCCTGCCGCGTAAAGCAGTGCGACCACGGTTAGCGGCAGCGTGATCGGCAACGCCAGCGTCCAGCCGGCCTGCGGAGCGCCGGCACCGTAGCAGACCGAGGTCGAGAAGAGCGCGTCGAAGCTCATCGTAGGCAGCCGTCAAGAATGAGCGAGGCGGCGCCTTGCATGACGATTACCAGCGCAAACAGCACCGCGCTGAGAATGCCGATATTGGCGACGAAATCCTCTGTGCTGCGCGTACGATCCGGTTTGAAGGCGGCGCCTCCTTGCTGTCGCGCCCGCCACGACAGCGCGCCGCCAAGCAAGGCCAGCACTGTCAGCACCAGCGCAATGGCCGGTATGACGGGAATACCGTGGGCGCACTGCCACTCCACGAACGCGTAATTCAGCTGCGTCGACACCGCCCAGGCCAAAGGCCCGGATAACAGCCCGCCCCATGATGTGCCCAAGCGAAGCGCACGCATCTCAGTCAAGCCTCGGCATCCAGTAGATCAACAGATAGATCGGGATCCAGGTCGCGACCACGAAATCCCAGTAGAAGACGTTGTCGCCAACGTCCCCGAAACGCCGGCCGCTATAGCCATGGCGCGTGAACATCAGGACCGTCAGCACCAGCGTGTCGCCGACGTCGGTGATCAGGTGTGTGGTGTGGAGGCCGAGCAGGACCCACAGCATTGAGCCGTACGCATTGGTATCCCAATAGATGTTGAGGGCCGGAAATTCGAACCACCGCACGACAAGCGGTGCGATACCGAGCAGCGACATGACGATCAGGCCGATGCGCACGGGCACCATGGCACAGGCTTCGGCGTAGCGGTTCAGTATGTGATTGGGTACCACGCTGGCGAGCAGCAACAGCGTGACGATGGTGCCCGGCCAATGGTTGGGCGGCGGCACGCCCAATGGCCATTCGGGCGACAGATAGGCGAGGTAAAGATAGGTGCCTGCGGCGAGCGCGAAGCCGGTGCCCTCCAGCGCCATGAAGGCGAGAGTGCCCCACCAGGTCGGGCTGCGCGGTCCGAGTCCGAAGGTCGGGAGTTCGGAAAGATCGGCGGCAGGACGCTGTTTCACTCCTCATCCTCCGGATCGCCTTTCGGCCAGAACCAACCGATCAAAGTGATGGCGATCGGCCCGGCTCCCCAGACCACCGCCCACGGGCTGAAGATCGAATAGAGAAAGGTGGCGCCGACGGCGAGCGCGGCGAACAATGGCCAGATCGACGGCGTCGCCGACTTCTCGCGCACATCGGGATGCGCCTCCGCCACGGTCGAAATAACAAGTTCGCGCGCGTCGACGCGAAGCCCGGTCGCGACAGGCAGCGTGTCACGTTCGGCCCAGAGCGGCTCGGCGTGGGTAACCACCGGGATCCGAGCGAAATTATAGCTCGGCGGCGGAGAGCTCGTCGCCCATTCCAGCGTGCCCGCATTCCAGGGATTGTCCCCGGCCGGGGCGCCCCTCGACGCGCTGTACACCAAGTTTATCGTGAGCAGAACGAAGCTTAGGAACAGGACGACCGCGCCGGCTGTGATGAACAGGTTGATGTTGCCCCAGCCGAGCTCCACCGGATAGGTGTAGACCCGGCGCGGCATGCCCCACAGGCCGACAATGTGCATCGGAAAGAACGCCGCATTGAAGCCTATGAAGGCAAGCCAGAAGTGCCAGCGTCCGAGACGTTCGCTCATCATCCGGCCGGTGATCTTGGGGAACCAGAAATAGGTCGCGCCGAGCAGCGGGAATACCGACCCGCCGATCAGCACGTAATGGAAATGCGCGACCACGAAATAGGTGTCGTGTACTTGCAGGTCCAATGGCACCGACGCCAGCATCACGCCAGTCAGGCCGCCCGCGACGAACGTGAAGAAGAAGCCGAACACGAACAGCAGCGGCGTCCTGAATATCGGGCGTCCGTCCCACAATGTCGCCAGCCAGCAGAAGATCTGCAGCCCGTTCGGGATGGCGATCAGCATGCTCGAGGCGGTGAAGAAGCTCGCGCCGAGCTTCGGCAGGCCGGTTGCGAACATGTGGTGAACCCACAGGCCGAACGACAGGAAGCCGACCGAAATCAGCGACAGAACCATGCCCAGATAGCCGAATACCGGACGCCGGGCGAAAGCGGCGATGATCGAGGACACCATGCCGGTGGCCGGCAGGAAAATGATGTAGACTTCGGGGTGGCCGAAGAACCAGAACAGGTGCTGGAACAGCAGTACGTCGCCACCCTCGGCGGGATTGAAGATATGGGTGCCGACCAGGCGGTCGAGGATCAGGAACGTCGACGCGATCATGACCGCCGGCATCGCGAACACGATCACGAAGGAGGTGACCAGCATCGCCCAGACGTAGAGCGGGATCTTGTCCAGCGACATGCCCGGCGCACGCTGCTTCAGCACGGTGACGATGGTGGCAACCGCGACCGCCAACGACGACACTTCGGTATAGGTGATCATCTGCGCCCACACGTCGGAACGCTTGCCTGGCCCGAATTCAGGACCGGACAGCGGCACGTAGGAGAACCAGCCGACGTCGGGCGCCATGTCGAGTGCAAACGACACCCAGGCGAAGAGGCCACCGGAGAGATAAATCCAGAAGCTGAATGCATTGAGGCGCGGAAAGGCGATGTTGCGGGTGCCGACCATCAGCGGCACGAGGTAGATGCCGGTCGCCTGAACGATCGGCACTGCAAACAGGAACATCATGGTTACGCCATGCATGGTGAACAGCTGGTTGTAGCGGTCGGGCCCGATCAGCCCACGCTCCGGCCCCGACAGTTGGATGCGCATAGCAACGGCGCTGAGGCCACCGAGGCACAGGAAGACGAAAGCGGTGATCAGGTAGCGCCGCGCGACGATCTTGTGGTCGACGCTCGAGAGCGCACCGATGATGCCCGGCGCCGTCTGCCATGTCCGCGCCAGCCAGCGGTCAAGGCTGGCGGTGTCGAGGCCGGTATCGCGAGGACCGTCGCGCTCGGGGGCCAGGTCTCCTTTGCCGGCGCCGGCGAGCCGACGCTCACGGGCCACGTCGGCGCTGCTCATTTCAGGCCCTCGAGATAGGCGACGATCGCATTCAGTTCGTCCCCGTCCAGTCGCACCACGGGCATGTGGGCGCCTGGCTTGATCCCCTGCGGATTGGCTATCCAGGCTGCGAGATTGCCGCGGCTCATTGTCAGCGTGCCGGCAGCGAGCGTTTGCCGGCTTGCGATATGGGTTAGATTGGGGGCGACCGTGCCGCCGGCGATGGTGCCGCCGATCTTGTGGCACATCACGCATGGCCGTTTGAGGAACAGATCGTGGCCGGTTTTGGCCTCGGCCGACACGGGGGCGGCCGCCGGCCGCAGCTGGTCGTTCAGCCACGCGTCGAAGACGGGCCGAGGTTCGGCGATGATGAAGGTGCTCATATTAGCATGCTGCGCGCCGCAGAACTCGGCGCACTGGCCGCGATAGACGCCGGGCTTGTCCGCCTTCAGATCGAGAACGTTCTCGTGGCCTGGCATTAGGTCCAGCTTGCCCGAGAGGTTCGGTACCCAGAAGGAATGGATAACATCGGTCGAGGTCACTACAAGCCGCACCGGCTCGCCCGCCGGGATGTGGATTTCATTGGCGGTCGTCAGGATGCGGTTCGGCTGATCGCTTTCGTAGCGCACCTCCCACCACCATTGATGCCCGGTCACCCGGATCGTCAGCGCCGCGTCCGAGCCGATAGCAGCGAGCGTCCGGTTAGCGAAGAAGCTCAGCAGCGTCAGGCCGACCAGAATCAGGGCGGTAGCGGCGAGTGCGGCGACGACAATTCGCATCTTGCTGCGCTCGGCGGCAGCGTCGAGGACAAGCGGATCGCCGACTGGCGCCGGGCGCCGGGCCAATGGCACGATCAGCACGGCCATCACTAGAAGCCAGACCACCGTGCACAGCGCGGTGAAGAACCAGATCAGCCATGCGAGTTCGCCCGCAGCCGGGCCCTTTGGGTCGAGCGCGGATTGCCAGCCGCTGCATCCTGCGAGGAGCAGGATGCAGGCCGTGCACCCGCACACCGTCCAGACACCGCGGCTCACGGCGACTTCCCCAGCGTCGCGGCGTCCGGCAGGCGATTCTCGGATGGATGAGGCATCATGTCGTCGTCGCGGCCCGGCGCGGCGGAGGACGGTGCGTTGCCGCTCAGTGCCCGGACGAAGGCAGCAAGCTCCCAGATCTGGTCATCCGGGATCGTGTCACGGAAGCTCGGCATGCCGTTTGGCCGGCCGTCCCTGATCGTGGCGTGGATGCTTTCGATCGAGCTGCCATAGAGCCACTTCTGGTCCATGAGGGCCGGGCCCATACCGCCACCGCCATTGGCATGGCAGCCGGAACAGTTGAACCAGTTGAACAGACGCTTGCCCTCGCTGAGGTGGAAGGCGTTGGCCTCGAACACGCCGGCCTTGGTGTCGGAGGAAGCCGGTCGCTCGCCGCCCGGCGCAAGGACCGTGACCGCCGTCGGTTGGTCGCCGGCACCGAGCGCGGACTGAGGACGGGTATCGCGTTCCTCGCGCTGGCACCCGACAACCGCGAGGATTGCGAACACCAGCAAGGGAAGACCGCGCTTCATTTCAAGGCGCTCCGACAGGATCGAGGCGGGGCACCTGGTAGGCCGCCAGGATCGCGTCGATCTCGGCGCGGTGTCTGGTCAGGGCGGCGTCTACCTCGCCGCGCAGCGCATCGTCGTCGTGGCGCACACCCATAGAGATGTCGTAGACCATCGGCAGGAGCGGACCGTCGATGCGCGGCGCAACCGGCGTAATCCGCAACGGTATTTTTTGCCTGGCGCCGAAGTAGCCGGCCAACGGTCCCCAGACGACGGCCATATCGATGTCGCCATTCGCGACCGCCTCAATGATGCGTGCTGGCGGGTTCGGCGCCGAATAGTCGCCATAGACGGGGAAACCGGTGAGATGGCCGACGATGCCGCGACGGCCAAGCGCCTGGACGGGCGGCGAGTTGGCGCCGTCGTCGCCGATCAGCTGGACGCCGATGTTCAGATCGCGCAGGCGAGGATCGTTGAAGGACGTGATTTCCGGCGCATCCTTGCGTGTCACGAACACATAGGAAGACCGGTAGTAGGGCGCGGTGGTGCGCAGCATCTCGAGATTGGCGGGCGTGCCGGGCACCAGATCGCACAGGCCGGCTTTCAGCGTGTTGCGGACGAAGCCGCGCCGCTGTGCCCACCATGTGTAGGAAACCGTTGCGCCAAGCTCCGTCGCGACGAGTTCGGCAATCTTGTTTTCAAAGCCCTGCCTGGCGGCATTGGAGAACGGCATGTTGTTGGGATCGGCGCAGATCCTCAGCTCGCGCGCATCGGCGACGGCGGCGACGAGCGAGAGCGCCAGTGCGCCGACCGCGGCGCCAAACCGCCGGGAAGATTTTCTCCGTGCGCGCGCAACTCGGCCCATCATCTCAAGGCAGCCGGAACACATACAGCGTACCTCCCGGCGTGGTTACATCCTTCAGATCCTTCATGACGTTGACGAAGCCGAGCGCGGCGGTGGCGTCGCGCGGATCGAGATCGCCGGATACGATCGCGCCGGCCCAGCCGCCGACGCCCGAAAGAATCGCGACATATTGGTGCCCGTCCGGGCCGCGATAGGTGATCGGCTGGCCGATGATGCCGGACGACGTCTTGAACTGCCAAAGCAGTTCGCCGGTCCTGGCGCTGACCGCCTTGAACCAGCCTTCCATCGTGCCATAGAACACGACGTTGCCGGCGGTGGCGACGGCGCCGCTCCACACCGGAAAGTTCTCCTTCAGGCTCCACGCCGGCATGGCGGCGGCGACATCCCAGGCGGTGAAAGCACCGCGATTGCCGCCCGGCCCGGGAATCATGCGCACGTTCATGCCGACATAGGGCGTGCCGGCGATGTAATTCACCTCGACGCCTTCTTCATCCATGCACATGTTGTTGTGCGGGATGTAGAGCAGGCCGGTCTTGGGCGAGAACGCCGAAGGCTGCCAGTCCTTGAGGCCGGACGCGGTCGGGCAGATGTCGCGCACGACCTTGCCGGTGCCGGTCTTCTTGTCCGGATTTACAATCAGCCGGCCGGTCTTGAGGTCGACGCCCTTGCTGGAATTGACTGGCCCGAACGGGACCGCCGACAGGACCTCGCCCGTGGTGCGATCCAAGAGATAGACATAGCCGTTGCGTTCCGGCCGCACGAGCACCTTGCGGGGCTTGCCCTGCCAGGTCATGTCGAGCAGCACCTGTTCGTTGATGCCGTCGTAGTCGTGCAAATCGTGCGGGGTCCATTGATAGAACCATTTGGCTGCGCCGGTGTCGGGATCGCGGGCAAAGATGCCGGCGGTCCATTTGTTGTCGCCAGGCCGCAGATCCGGATTCCACGGACCGGGATTTCCGGTGCCATGGAAGATCAGGTTGAGGTCCGGGTCATAGGAGATCCAGCCCCACACATTGCCGCCGCCGATCTTCCAGGCGTCGGGCGGCCACGACGTCACGCCGAGATCCTTGCCCTTGTCCATGTCGTAATGCGGCTTGAAATCGGGGCCGATCAGCACCTCGGCGTCAGGGCCGGTGTTGTAGGCTGTCCAGACGACGTGCCCGTCGCCGGCGTCGAGCGCCTTGATCCAGCCGCGCACGCCCATTTCGCCGCCGGAATTGCCGACCAGCACCTTGCCCTTCACCACCAGCGGCGCCATGGTGATGGTCTCGCCGATATTGATGTTGCCGATATGGGTGTTCCAGACCGGTTTGCCGGTGGCCGCATCGACGGCGATGGCATGGCCGTCGAGCGTGTTGAAATAGATGCGCCCGTCGAAGAAGGCTGCACCGCGGTTGACCACGTCGCAACAGGCAACGCCCTGCGCGGCAGGCTCGGGATTGGGCTCGAATTTCCACTTCATCGGCGCGCCGGGCTTGGTAAGGTCAAGCGCGTAGAGAATGTTGGGAAACGGCGTCACGATGTACATCGTGTTGCCGACGACCAGGGGCGCAGCCTCCTGACCCTTGTTTACGCCGGTCGAGAAGGTGAAGGCCACTTGCAGGTTTTTGACGTTGTCTTCGGTGATCTCCGCAAGTTCGCTGTAGCGGGTCGAGGCGTAGTTCTTTGCCGGCATCGCCCACTGGCCGTCGTCGGGCGGAGCAGCTGCGGCCGGCGGATTTATCGCAGGGCCTGATTCGGGCTGCGCAACCGCCCCGGCGATCAGCGCAAACCCTGCCAGCAGCGTCCATCCCAGCCTCGCAGCCATTGGCCTCTTTCCCCTTTTGCCAGGCACCCTATTTTTCGCCGCCACCAGTCGCGCTTGCCTCATTTGCTGTCGAGTTGCCGACGTTGGCGCAGAGCTCCAGTAGCTGCAACTGCGCCCTGTTTGTTGAACACTCTCCAACGCGTGAGCGGCGCAGAAGTGCCAAATGCAACGAAATAAATGTCGGATTCGGTTGGCCAAGAGTCGGCGGCCGGGCGCTCGGGACAGTCGATCCGAATGTTCGCACTCAAGTCGGAAGTAAATCTATTCCCGGTGGTCCGGGCTCGGCTGGAACGGAGCGGCACCTATCGCAGTTGTGTCGAATGCTGTCTGCAGTCGAGCAACTGGCTCAATCGGTGAAAGAGCGGCGAGCGATCCTGTTCGTTGGAGCCGGGGTGTCGATGAGCGTCGGCTTGCCGTCCTGGCAAAAGCTCATCGAGCACATGCAAAACGAGCTCGGTCTCGACGAGGACATGATCGGCGCACCTGAAGCCAGTTATCAGGCCCTTGCCGAATACTACCGGCTGAAGCAGGGGAGCCTCGGCCCTTTGCGCAGTTGGATGGATCGCGAATGGAGCGTCTCACCGGAAAAAGTGCAGGGCTCGGCGATCCACAAGCTCATCGTGTCGCTCGATTTTCCGATCATCTACACCACCAACTATGATCGCAACCTCGAAGTCGCCTTCGAGATCCATGGCCGGCCCTTTGTCAAAGTCGCCAACGCGAAGGACTTGCCAAAGGCCACCGGCGAGGTGACGCAGATCATCAAATTCCACGGCGATTTCGACGACGATAAATCGTTGGTCCTGGCGGAGACCGATTATTTTGAACGGCTATCGTTCGATTCGCCGCTCGATGTGAAATTTCGAGCCGACGCGCTAGGGCGCACCATCCTGTTCATCGGCTACAGCATGTCCGACATGAACATCCGTCTGCTGCTGCATCGGCTTTGGCAGACCTGGCGCAGGTCCGGTTACGAGAAGAACCGTCCGAAGTCCTTCATCTTCATGCCGCAGCCAAGCATCGTCCAGGAGGCCGTCCTCGGACGCTGGGGCATCGATATGCTGACCGAGGATGCCGACGATCCAGAGGACGCGCTGCTCGCATTCCTGAACGAACTCAAGGATAAGGTCGGCCGACCAGATGGGAACCGGTTGGCCCGATGTGAGTTTGGAGGAGGCTAAGTTATACGGGACCACGCCTGTATGAGCGGACGCAAACACAAGCGAAGAATGCATGCCAAACACGACCTGTCGGCCGAGCAGGTCTATGAGATCGATTTTTTTGCCCGCAGGTGCGGCCTGACGAGGGACGAAGCGCTCAAGATGATGCGAGATGCCGGCCGGTTGAAGGACGGCGCGAAGGCGTCTGGCGAATCCGGGCCGAAGTAGCCGCATGGGTTCTACATAGCGGGCGGCCGGGATGGTCATCCCGACACAGATGCTTCGTTGTCGGTCTCGGTATCCGCATGGCAGTCGGTGGTGGAGCGCACCGCTGAGGATCGAGCGATGCACCGGCCGTCACCGATGGAACATCCATCGACAATTTTCGTTGACATGCTCCACAAGGCGAGAGGTCGAACATGTCGAACTTCCAAGCCGCCACCCCGGAGCGTTTGCAGCAGCTCAGGCTTGAGGCGACGGCGCACTTTGCGCCGCTCATATTGCGAGAGGCGTTGGTGCGTCTATGCCGGGCCTGCGGAAGCGATAGCCTTGAACGTTTCGAGAAGACGATGGTGGATCAAATCGAGGCATCGCGTGACGACAAAGCCGATTTCGATGCAATGAAGGAATTTGCCATCGAACAGCTCTATGGCTGGATTCGAGACGTCAAGTCTTCACCGGATATGACACAGCCGCTGGAGAACGTAGATACCCGAAGGACCCCCGGCCGCTCTGAAGAGCCGCAAACGCTGGAAGACCAGTTGCAGGCAGGCCTGGAAGATTCCTTCCCGGCGAGCGACCCGCCGGCGGTCGTCTCCACCGCGATCCCCGGCGGATCGAAGAAGCTCGTCGGAACCGACGAGATCCTCAGGCAAAAGCGGGAGAAGGACGCCGAGGGCGCGAGCCAATCGTGATATGCCGCGTTTTGGACGCCATTGAGGTACCCCTGTTCACCCCGCGTCCGATGCGAAGGCTGCTGTCGGGGCAGGTCTAGGATGCGACTGATCTTCGACGAGGATTCTCGCCTCCCAAGCAGCATTGACGAATGCTTCGCGAGCCTCCGCCGCCGTGATTTGGCCGATCTGGGCGCCATCCAATGCTGCTGTCGCGATCAGCGACAACGGGGCGTTGCGCGCCGGCCATTTTTCGCTCTTGAGGCAGTATGCGGCTTCGAAAACCGAACTGACCGTTCGCGATCGCCCCGGCTTACCGAAGTAGATGCAAACCGGGACATCGAACTCTATCCTCAGCATGGCGGTACTCCGACTTATCAAGTAACAGTAGCCTCTATGGTTTGCAGCGCCCGGCAGGGTTCAGCCTAGATCGTGGGCTTCCCTTGGTTTAGTCCCTGCTGGCATTTCGGCTACCATATCGTGCGCCAGAATTCCGGCCTTGCGGGCAAATGCTTCGAACGCCGCTCGCACCGTCTCAGCATCGATCTCGTCAGCCAGTCCGGCGCGACAGGCGTCGAACGCTCCCTTGTGCGCCGGGCCGCGGCTCGGCCATTCGTTCAGAACGTCATAGGCCTGCCAAATATTTTCGACGTGGCGAGGGAAACCAAGGCCGACGAGAATTGGAACGGGGCGGCCAAAGGATTTTTTTGTCATCTGTATCTCCACGAAAGAGCCGCCGGGTCAACGCGCAAGGCGGACACGACGCCGATGCTCTTTAACGCGGGATTGCTGCACGAGTTGCAGCGGGTTTGTTCGATACCGCAGCGCCCGGCCCCGGCATTATTTGTTGGTCCGTATCTTTTGCCGGGGATTGATACCGCCTTGCGGCGTGGTGTCGTTCTCGACGTCGCCTTCGAACGTGTTGTTGCCCTGATCGAGCCGGTCGCCCTCCTTGATCGTGCCCTTGGAACTGCCGATGCCGGGATCGTTGGCAAGATCGCTATCGGCCGGCGTTTTGCCTTTGGCGTGCTTGTTTCCTGTCATGAATTCAATTCCTCCTGTTTTGACGTGGCGGACTGTCCTTGAGGTGGCGGCCAAGGCTCGCTGCGAAATCGCGTTTCGACGCGCCAATGGCGGCGCCCCGGATTTTCGGACGACCTCGATTCGAACTCCGCGATACCGGTGGTTGTTCCGTCAAAAATATCGCCGCCGGCCGGGCTGCCCAGCCAAGCCGCTCCGGTTCTTGGTCGGGTGATTTCGCCCACCGGAACGATCTTTCGATCAATGCATTTAACAGGTCTGCGCTCACGAACTCATTCTGGACGGGAGCTGGACCATTGCCACCCACAGCCTACGCCTTCGCGACCCGCGAAACCGAAGAAGTTTCCATCGTCCACCTCATACCCGCTTTAAGGGCTTTCGCGCGTACTTTCTGCCGCACTCCCGATGATGCCGACGACCTGGTCCAGGAGACGCTGACCAAGGGACTGGCCAACATTGACCAGTTCGAAGCTGGAACGCGCATGAAGTCATGGCTCTTCACGATCATGCGCAACACCTACTACACGCGTGTCAGGGCCGCAGTGAGGGAAGCGCCCGGCCTGCTCGACTGCGCTTCGCTGCGGCCGATCTCGGAAGCGACACAGGAATGGTCCGTACAGGGCAAGGAAGTCCACCAGGCCATCCAGAGCCTTCCCGAGCACCAGCGCGAGGTTCTGATGCTAATAGGCGTGCTGGGCGTCAGCTATGAGGAAACGGCCGAAATATGCGGTTGCGCGGTGGGAACCGTGAAGAGCCGGCTCAACAGGGCACGCGCCGGAGTGCTGCAATACCTTGGCGAAAGTTCCTCGCAAACGCTGATGGAAAGGCGCAGCTATCTGTCCGAAGGACAACTGGACTTCGAAGCCGAGAGGCGCCGCTAATACATGTCACGTTAATTACTGGTTTCGCGCAATCGTCTTTCCACAAGCGCGTTCTGCAATTCGATCGCAAGTTTGGTCAGCCGGTCAGGAACCCTTTCCTGTTCGATGGCCGCAAGCAAGGAAGCGATTTCCCGGTCTATCGTCAGATCGGCACGCGTGCTGACGGAATCTTCCCTTGAGCGAGACATCGCGTTCTCTTGGCAAATGTTGGTCCCTTCACCTCACTCTGGTGGCAACAGTGCGAGTTTGCAAGAATTTGCAGGCCATCCATGCGACCGGCTTCGGTCCTTGCCCAGCTTGGTCAGCAGTTGGGCTCTCGCTGCGTTTCAATTGCTCGCCGGCTGCAAGCCACATGCTGCCGCAACGATCAGTCTTCAGGCCGCCGATCCGCTGAATGATCCTGGTACTGCTCGGACTTGACCCGATTGCCGTCGAGCCCACGCTCCTTGGTGTGCTGCTTCTTATCTCTGTTGGACAGAACGGCGTTCTCTCCGATCTTGTCCTTGGGAAGATCGGTCATCGCGCCAGCGCCAGCGCCTTTGCCGTGACCGCCGCGACCGATGTGCTTCTTGCTGCCGGACGCCATCTTGTCCTCCTTCATACTGTCGAATAGCGGCTTTTCCCGTTCGGCATCCGAACCAGCGGTGGGCCGCAATGTTCCGCCGGAAATCGTAAGCAGGAAGGCATCGCCGTCCCAGTGCCGGAACGGCTTTTCGCCGTCGACGAGGACTTGCATGCCATTTGCATTGGCGAAAGTATGAACGTCGGCGCGATCCAGCGCCGGCGATCCGCGATATGAGTAATTCAAAAGCACGGCCATGCTTGGCCTCTTCAGCACGCGTGCGATTTCCACGAAATGTCGTTCCGCGAGGCCGGCCAGCACGAGATAGGGAAAGCTGTCGACGGCCAACACGCGGTCGAAGCTGGCATCGCGAAAATCGGCAAGATCGAAACCGCGGGTAGGGCGGAATTCTACATTACCGAGCCCGGCGCATCGCCGACGGGCGATCGAGATCATCGCCGGGGATATATCGCTGCCGACGATCCGGTGCGACAGAGCGGAGAGCGCCTGTTCGAACCGACCGATACCACAGCCGATATCCAGTATGTCGCGGCTGCTGCCGGTAAAGCCCCGCCTCTCCAGCCATGCAACGATCTCAGCCGTAGCGGCAGAGAGCTTTTCCTCATTGCCCAGCGACGACAGCTGGACGCTCGCCGCCGGGGAGATCGCCGCCGCCGCGTCAAACCCGGCCGCCAGCCGCTTGACGACCGCATCGTCGGTCTCTCCCTCACCGCGTTCGTGCCGAACGGCACCACCCGTTTTGCACAGCGTGGGGAAGATCTCGGGCCTGCGCTGAAGCAGGTCCGCAATTCGTTGTAGTTTTGCCGTCTTTCGTGGGTCGGCCGAGTGCGTGTTTTGCACGATCTTCGCCAATTCTGCGGCATCAATTCCTGTCTCGAAACGGAGAGCCAGCCTGGCGATGACGGCTTCGACGCCGGCACCGTCTGCCATGCAGTCCTCCAGCACCCGCCTTGCTGATGTCGACCGCCGAGATCCCGGCTGGCTCGCGCTCATCGCCCTTTGCTCCGCGTCCAGATCTTGCGCATCGTCCACCGGTCGACGGCGCCCCAGCTGTATTTGTAGGCCTCTTGTCCGCGCAGAAAATCGAACTCTTCCGCGCCTTCGCAGATCGCCTGCCCTATCGCCCGGCCAATGAGCAGCGCGCCGGGACTTTCCTCCGCATAGCCCGGATCGAAGCCACCGAGATAAGCGTAAGCGCGGCCACGATGATGGAACCCGTAGTAGGCGCCCACGATCGCGCCACCGATGGCGACAAGCCAGCATCGGGCAAGTGCCTGAGCAGCCAGCTTCGGCAGCGCGTGACGGTGGAATTCTTCCACGCGGGTATCGGACAGAACGCCGTCGCCGTGTCCGGCCCAGCGCGCGCGGTGAAGGCGGATCAGGTGATCGAGGAATGTCTGCGGATCGGACAAAGCGGGTTCGATGGAGACCCTGCCGCGTCTCGACGCGGCCCTGTGGGCGCGGCGCAACTGGCGCCTCCGCCGCGCCGGAACACAGCCTTGAAGCGTCTGGTCGCCGGCGAGGGCGAGCACCGGGCAAGCGGCGTGATCGACGGCTTGGCACGATTCGAGCGCGGCATGCCTGATGGCAAGGCCGGCGCTGCCGGGAGGCAGGTCCTGCAAGATCCACTGTGACCAGCCGAGGGAAAGAACCGTGTCGGCGATGCCGACGGCGACCGGTTCGGCGGTTTGGGGAATACAAAGGACATCCAGATAGTCGCTCAACGAAATGCCGAGCGGAAGCAGCCGCGCCCCGGCGACCTGGCATTCCAGATAAAGTGGCGCCAGGCCGACCAGATCGTCGCCATGCCAGACGGCGACCGTCGCTAGCTCGCCGGGAGCGAATGTCCGCCACCATGGCAGCAACCATGCGGGAGACTGGAACGGCGTCGCCGAGGGACTGCGCGACCAGAGTTCCCACCAGTGCGGCTCGAGGGCTTCGAGGTCCGCCGGATCGTCGATGATCTCACTGCGGAGCATGTCCCGCTCACCTCGCCGTCGCGAACTGCCCGCTGTTTGTGCCGAGCTGTGCCAGCGCCCGATAGGCGTCCATGTAGGAGGAAACCATGCGGTCGAGTGAAAAGCGCCGCCGCGCCTCGGCCCGGCAGGTCTCGGGGTCCAGGCCGGGTGCGGCAGCGATGGCTTCGGCCATCTCGTCGACATCCCCGACCAGATACCCGGTCTTGCCGTGCTCGACCACATCCGGCAGTGCGCCATTCGGGAAGGCCACCACGGGGGTGCCGCAGGCGAGCGCCTCCATGGCGACGAGCGAACTGGTTTCCGCGGCAAGGCTCGGGATGACCAGGCAGCGGGCTGTGTTCAGCAGGCGCCGCTTGGCGACAAAGCCGAGCGGACCAAGGAAGCGGCGCCGGTCGTCCAGCCGGGGTTCGACCTCGTCGCGAAAATACGCTGTGTGCGTTTCATAGGGGTAGACCTTGCCACCGATGACCAGCGGCACGCTGGCCTTCTTGGCTGCGTCCAGCGCCAGATGGATGCCCTTTTCCGGGCAGACGCGGCTGAGCACGAGCGCAAAGTCGCGCTTGGCCTGCGGCTCGCTCAGCGCGTCGATGTCCACTCCGTTGGGAATCGGCCCGATCAGCCTGGCTCCCGGTGGCGCGGTCCTTTGCTGAGCCGCCGATACCGCATGCAGCCACAGATCCCCCCGCGCCGGATTGAGAGCGTCGGCCGGATACCAGTCGAGCGGCAAATGCAAGGTCACCAATGTCGGCCCGTCGCCCGGCAGATAGGCGTCGAAATCGATGCCGTGCAAATGAACCACGTCGATCGGCCAGCGCGCGCGCGCAGTAGCAATTGCGGCGCGATGACCACGCTGCGCCCGGCGCTTCGCCGCTTCATCGAGCACGCCCGGCTCGGCCGGCGTCTCGATGAGGACACCCGCAGCGCTCGATCCCTGGCAGCCGATCACGATCGAGCGGTGTCCGGCCTGTACAAGCGCCTGGTCGAGCATCGACAGCACCTGCTCGGCACCACCGACCGCATCCGGCCCGACGGGAGCGAGGGGATAGGCGACGTTGAGGACGGTGAGCGTCATGGCTGGAGAGCCAAAGCTCCTCACGCTGCAGAGGCGCGCAGCCTGCCGACCGAAGGGGCAGCGATGCTGCCGGCATAGCGGCGCGTCATTGCCGCGCAGAACTCGGCGAATTCCTCAGGCACCAGTGGCGGACTGCTGTGGTGCGGCATCAATCCGCGGTGTTCCGGCGTGAAGCAGAAGGTGACCGTCACGTCGAAGTCGGCCAAAGCCTCCATCTGCCGGTCGAACCAGTCAAGCGCGTTGGGCCTGAAGCTGTCGGCCCAGGAAAGCCCGGTGCGCAGATTGGTGACGCCGAGCCGTTTCATCCAGGCGACGGCGTCGTCCAGCCGGTGATCTTCGAAATGGAACCACTGCACCAGTCCCATTGCCGGCGCGTGGTGCAGAAACTCCTCGAACGCGGGCTTTGGCGTGCCGTCCTGACGAAGCAGGCCCATGTAGAAATGGCGGTAATAGGAAGAGCCTTCCGACTCGCGATGGCGCGTCGTCGCTTCCCACTCGCGCGGCAGGTCGTAGAGGCTGTACCATTGGATGCGCGGTGCGTTGCCGATCAGCAATTCCGCGGTCCGGCGCAGGCCCCAGACCTGTACCTCCTCGGCGCCGAAGGTCGATACGCCGACCTCGCTGACCCATACCGGGAGATCGGTAACAGCCGAAATCTCGCCGATCTTCTGCGGCCATTCGTGGATCTGCCAGAGGTTCCAGTCGAGCGGAAAGCCGTGCACCGCGACCGCGTCGACATGATCGAGCACGCCGAATTCCTTCATCCGTGTCATGAAACCGGCATCGATCGGCGAGATGCCGCCCAGCACCTTGATCAAGGCGGGATTCTCCGACGCTATCGCGTCGGCGGCCAGGATTGCCGTAGTGGCGAAGCGGCTCCAGTCGGGGTCGAGCTCGGGATCCCAGTGGGATTTGTTGTTGGGCTCGTTCCAGATCATCGCGGCTTCAATCATTTATCTGTCCTTTCAACGGGTAGACGGCGCCGCCGCCGGCCGGCGCGTCGGCGGTACGGCAGAAATAGACCTCCTGCTCCGGTTGCAGCACAATCTCGAAGCCGGCGCTGCGCAGCATGGCTTCGGTGCAGGCGCGATTGGGAATCCACCAGTTGGTGGGGTCGTCAGCGTAACGATGCTCGATGAAATGCAGCTTTGGGAACTCCGGCCGGTCGAACAGGTCGTGGGTCCAGAAATGATAATTCTGCTCGAGCGCCGGCACGTTGGTGCTGCCGCGCTGCATCGACTGGAAGATCATCAGGTCCCGGGCGACGTGCTCCCGGATCAGATCGAGTGCGAGCAAGGGATGGCGCAAATGGTAGAGCACTCCCATGAACAGCACGATGTCGAACCGCTCATGCAGGGCGCCAACGTCGTAGACCGAGAGCTGCCGGAATTCGATGTCGCAGTCCGCTACCTCAGCGGCAAAGCGCGCCTGCGCCAGGTAAGCCTCATCGAAGTCGATGCCTAGCACGCGTCCGGCGCCGCGGCGTTTCATCTCGATCGAGTAGAAACCCGCATTGCAGCCTATGTCGAGCACCGCCTTGCCGGAAAGATCGGCGGGAATCGCGTCGGCGAATTTGCGCCATTTGATCAGCGGATAGTTGCCAAGGAAATGGTCGGGAGCGGTTTCGATGCCGGCCAGTTCCATATTGTGGAACCATGGGCCGAGCGCATCGATACGGCGGCGGATTTCGGCATCGGAATGCAGCATGGCTAGCCTCCTTCGCCTGCGAGGATAGGAACGTGCTGGTGGCCGGGCAGCGTAATGGCGGCTTGATCGTCCTTGGTCCCGGCGGCGCTTTCAAGCAGCCGAAGTGCGGTGCGGTAGCCGTTGAAGGTGCCGACGTCGACATAGGCGGTGCCAGCCTTGATGCCATAGGCTTCGCCGCCGCCGGCGAGATAGGCATTGACCAGCGTGCCGATATATTCGTCGCTCCGGTCCCGTTCCCGCCACAGCGCGGCGAGCTGGTGAAGGGTGCGGCCGGGCATCTTGAACGCACCCCAAATCCAATTCGATTGGGCATTCTGCTGCTTGACCTGGATTTGCTTCACCCGGTCGTCCTCATCGACAACGACGGCATCGAAGAATTCCGGCTGGTCCACCGGAAACAACAGGAAGGACAGGCCGTCGTCCGGAAGGGCCAGGAAGCCGTTTTCGGGAAACCAGATTGTATCGGGCAGCCCGACCAGAACGGTCTCATCGGCTGCGACGAGCGGTGCGGCGCGGAAGATGGCGTCGCAAAGGCCGACCGGAGAGGGCTGCACCACAAACAGAGCGGCCGCATCGGCATAGCCTGCAGAATAATATTCGAGGATATCCGACTTACCCGAGCCGATGACGAAGCAGATCTTGTCGGCCCCCGCGCGCACCATGCGGCGCACCAGGTATTCACTGACCGCGCAAGGCCGCTCGGTATTGCCGTCGATGCGGCTGCCGACCGGCAGAAGCTCCTTCGAAAAGCCGAGCGGCTGGATGCGGCTTCCCCGTCCGGCTGCGGGCACGATGCCCAACATCAAACTGCCTCCTTCAACGGCTCGCCATGCGTGGAGCCGTGCAGTGCATCGGACAGGATGCGGTCGAATTCCTTCGCCCGCCGCGCCGAGGTGTGTTCGTCCAGCACCCGCTCGCGCGCACGGCGGCGGATCGCGTCAAGCTCGGCGTCGGACAGGTCGAGCGCGGCGACCACGTCGTCGGTGCTGTTGGCCACGACGATCTCTTCACCGGGCCGGAAAAAGGCCTCCAGTCCGGGCCATGTGTCGCTCACCATCGCAGCACCGCAAGCGGCGGCTTCGAACAGCCGGCCGGAAGGACACCAGCCTCGTTCGGCCATCGCCTCGCGGGTCACGTTCAGGGTCAGTCGTGAAGATGAAAAGAAGGCGGGGTGGTCGGCCGGCGGCAGATGCCGGACGAAGAAGATATTGTCGCTCCACGGGAATTCTTGCGGATATTGTGCGCCGCCAATAATGAAACGGCGATCCGGCAGGCGCGCAGCCGGATTGACCAGCAGCCTTTCGACCCCGGCCTGGCGGTCTGCCGCATAGGTCCCGAGATAGGAAAGGTCGCCGGCAAACTCCGGCCTGGGCGGGGCGGGCCGGTGTCGCTCTGGATCGACATGGCCGTAGAGCGGCATGACGCGGCGTGCACCCAGCATCGACCTCAATGCGTCGATCGCGGTTCCTCCCGTGTAGCTCAGCACGAGATCGAAATCGCGAAGCCCTTCCGGCCCGAAATAAGCCGGAGGCTCACCTTGTTCGATCCGGGCCAGCGTCACCGGCGTGTCCAGATCGTAGAAGACCTTCAGCCCGCGACAGGCCTGGTGGGCAAGGCGCGACGCGCTCACGGCATCGGGGCAATAGGAGGTGACGATGACAACATCGGCCTCATTCATTGCCTGCTCGGCAACGTGCTGAATGTCCTGCCAGTCCGGATAAAGGACAATGCTGCCGCCATCCAACTGGTCGAGGTCGCGCGTCCCGGCATAATAGGGAGTGTTGCGTTCGAAGAAGGTGATGGACCAGCCCAGCCCGGCCATCGCCCGGATCAATCCGCGCCACAGCGTGGCGTGGCCGTTGCCCCACGACGATGTCACGGTAAGACCGAAAATGACCATGCGCATCCGGCAATTCCCCGTCAGGCAGCTTCGTTGAGTCTGATCAGCTTCGACCCCCAGTCCCCCCAAACAACCGTGGTGATCGACGCTGGGTCGATATCGAAGCGAAAGCAGTTTCCCAGCGACAGGCCGAGCACTTTGCACACGGCGGCCTTGATGACGTCGGCATGGCTGACCAGTGCGACGCACTGATTCTGGTATGTTCCGCGGACCTGCTCGATCAGCGAGACGACGCGTTGCTGCACGTCCAGCATGGTCTCGCCGCTCGGCGTTCTCGCCTGCTGACGCTGGTCGTTCCACGCTCGCCAGTCGGCATCCTGGTTCAGCTCCTCGAAGGTCTTTCCCGACCAGGTGCCGAAGTCGACCTCATCGAGTTCCTCGCGGATCACGATTTCACCGGCATTGCAGGCGAGCGCGATCGGATTGGCCGTCTCCTGCGTGCGTTCGCGCGGGCTACAAAAGATTGCCGCTATCGCCTCGCGTGCCATGCGGTCAGCCAGATGCGAGGCCTGTGCCCTGCCGGCTTCGCCAAGGCACACGCCGGCCATCCGTCCGGCAAGATAACAGCCGACATTGTCGTGCGCGGCGTGGCGCACCAGAAAGAACGTCGTCGTCATTCCGCGGCATCGAGCATCGGCTCGTCCTTGCCGGCGATGAAAGAGAGCGTGCGCTGGCGGGCTTCCGCGTCGGTGAACTGCTCGGGCGGCGATTTCATGAAATAGCTGCAGGGACCGGTCAGCGCGCCCGCGATACCGCGGTCGAGCGCCAGCTTGGCGCAACGCACCGCATCGATCACGACGCCGGCCGAGTTGGGCGAATCCCACACCTCCAGCTTGAGCTCGGCATTCAGCGGCACACCGCCGAAGGTCGTGCCTTCGACCCGGATATAGGCCCACTTGCGGTCGGTCAGCCATGGAACGTGGTCGCTTGGCCCGACATGAATGTTGCCGGGCTCCAGGGGAACGTCGATCTGGCTAGTGACGGATTGGGTCTTTGAGATCTTCTTCGATTCCAGCCGCTCGCGCTCAAGCATGTTGAGGAAGTCGGTGTTGCCGCCGAAATTGAGCTGGTAAGTGCGATCGATGCGCACGCCGCGCTCACGGAACAGGTTGGCGAGCAGCCGGTGGACGATCGTCGCACCGACCTGGCTCTTGATGTCGTCGCCGATCAGCGGCAGGCCGCGCTGCTCGAAGCGCCGGCGCCACTCCGGCCGCGAAGCGATGAAGACTGGTATGCAGTTGACGAAGGCGCAGCCCGCCTCGAGCGCGCACTCGGCATAAAAGCGCGTTGCCTCCTCCGAACCGACTGGCAGATAGGACACCAGGATTTCGGCGCCGCTTTCGGCGAGGATCTTGCCGACGTTGGCGACCGGCTCGTCGGCCTCCTCGATCTCGTCGCGCAGATATTTGCCGATGCCGTCCAGCGTCGGTCCGCGTTCGACGCGAGCGCCGGTAGGCGCCACATTGGCAAAGCGAAAAGTATTGTTCGGCGCGCTGTAGATCGCGTCTGCCACATCGCGTCCGACCTTGCCCTTGGCGACATCGAAAGCGCAGACCACCTTGATGTCCTTGACATGATAGCCGCCAAGATCGGCATGCATCAGCCCGGGTATGGGCTCATTGCTCCTTGCGTCGCGGTAATAGGTGATGCCCTGAACAAGGGAGGAGGCGCAGTTGCCGACGCCGACTATACCGATTCGAACTTTCTTCGATCCCACGAAACCGCTGCCTATGCTGTTGAAGGTAAGTTCTTCGTGCCAAACCGCCTTCCTCCCGGATTGTTCCTTGCCGGCTGCAAAAATCGTGCAACCGATAGTGGATCAAAGTAGCGCCCGCCGAGTTGTGCAGCCAGGGGTGAGGCAAACCGGGACGGGACAATGATCGTCTATGGCGACCACAAGCGAATTGAGAGCGCGCGACATGTTCGCGGCTCGGCCTGCGACGCGGCCGGGCACATTGCGGACATGCCAAGTGGGATCGAACGCCACGCAGCCTTGGTCGGCCTGTTCATCAGGGCTTCGGAACTGGTCCAGGGCCTCGCCGATGCTGAATTCGAGGCCAACGGCATGGACAGGAATTCCCTACAGCGGATCGCGGGCGCAAATCTCCTGGTCGGCTTGGCCCGGGACGTTGGCAGATCGTGGGGGGCCGGATTCGCCATCGACGGCCCGATCGATGCTGAAGTGCCGCGAATGCTGGCCGAACTCGATTGCGATGGCGAAATCCTGACCGGCACGGCTGAAGGATTTGCCCATTACGCGCTCTATCCGGAGAGCTATTTCGTCGCCGCGCGGCAGTCGGGTCTCGATGCGAACACATGCGTGATCGGCATCCGCAGCATCGGCCTGGGGCTGGCAGCGATGGTGGCGGCAGCCATCGGCGCACCGGCACCCGTCAGCGTCCGTCCGACCGATCATCCGTTTCGCAGGCGGCTTGCCGCCGATCCGGAACTGATCGGCGGCTGGAGGACAAGGCCGTCGGCCGATTTCGCTGTCGTCGACGAAGGCCCGGGCCTGTCAGGCAGTTCGTTTCACGCCGTCGTCGCATGGCTGCAAGCGCTGGGCATCGATGCCGGGCGCATCCATCTGTTCCCAAGCCATTCGGGTGGGCCGGGTCCCGAGGCATCGGCGGACAGTCGTGAGGCATGGACGGTTTGCCAAAAACACACCGCGGATTTCGAACGGACTTTCCCCGCTGGATCCGCTGTCCCGACGTTGCGGGATTGGGTCGCCAGGACGATCGGCAGCACGGAGGTCAGCCTGATAGAAACATCCGGCGGAGAGTGGCGTCGCCTGCACTATGGCTCGCAGGACCATTGGCCACCCGTTCACCGCGGCTTCGAGCGGCGGAAGTTCGTCGCTTCTGCGGGCCGGGAAAAATGGTCGGTCAAATTCGTCGGCCTCGGTGAAATCGGAATGCACAAGGCCGAGACTGCCAGGAGGCTGCACGATGCAGGCTTTGGCCCGGACGTCGCCGGGCTGTGCCATGGCTTTCTCGTCGAGCGCTGGATCGACGGTACAACGCTGGACCGGGCAAGGCATTCGAAAGAAAAGGTGGTCGCTCATCTCGCGCGCTATCTGTCTTGGCGCGCAGCCAATCTGCCCGCCTCCGAGCCGGGTGCCTCGCTGGAGGCGCTTGCAGACATGGCCGTGCAGAATACAAGCGAGGCTTTAGGCGAAAGCCGCGCCACGGAGTTGCGGAACTGGTTCTCGAGACAGGGTCCACCCAAGACCATGCAGCGGGTCGAGATCGACGGGCGGCTTCATCCGTGGGAGTTCATCCTTTCGCGCGGTGGAAGGCTGGTCAAGACGGACGCCCTCGACCATTGCCGATCGCACGATCTGATCGGCTGCCAGGACATCGCCTGGGACATTGCCGGCGCCCGCGTTGAATACAGCCTCTCCAATGCGGCGACTGCGGCGCTCTGCAAGGCTGTGGAAGCGACTACGTCTCGTCCCGTCGATGCCAATCTGGTCCACTACTACGAGCCCTGCTATCTCGCCTTCCAGCTTGGCTTGTGGAGCATGGCTGCACGATCTGGCGATGATCGGGAACAGATCCGGCTGGCGGCCGCGGCAAGACGTTATACGGCGATGTTGCTTCGTTTCCTGGATAACCAAGGGGACCTGCGGCCCTTCGACCAGGATCAGTCCAGCCGGCGAAGCATATCCGCTTCCTTTTCGAGGATGGCCGCTACCTCCTCCCTCTGAAGATGCGTCAGCATCAGGCTCACGCAACATTCCAGATAGGTGATGGAGGCGCGCCGCAGGAAGGCAGCCGTCTCTCTTGCGGCCATTTGTTCGATGTCTTTGGCGGATCGTTTGGGATGCACAATCGTCTCCATGCCGGTACCTTGGCAGAACCAGAAGCTGGACGGGTTGTTCCCGCGACGAGAAAAAGTGACCAAATCCGCAACGACCGCGCGATCATGCAGCGGCCAGACGCTCCCCGCTATCAGGCCGGCAGGTTTTGCAGCCGGCCTGATGCGGAACGCGCGGTGGCGGCAATTCGACGTCTTCTATCGACCATCTGCGCCGTCTCAAGCTCGGCAAAATATCCGATCGTGCGCATCAAACCTTGCCTGAGCGGCACTTTTGGCGACCAGCCGAGAAGCTTCCTTGCACGGGAAATGTCGGGTTGCCGACGACGAGGATCGTCTTGCGGCAGCGGCAGGAATTTCAAGGCGGATTCGGTGCTGGTCATGCGCCTCACCAGGCCCGCCAGTTGCAGGATGGTGAACTCCCCCGGATTGCCCAGATTGACCGGCTGGCGCGGATTGGGATCGACCTCCATCAACCGGATCAAGCCGTCGACCAGATCGGAAACGTAGCAGAACGACCTGGTCTGCAGCCCGTCGCCGAATATCGTCAGCGGCCGTCTCTCGAGTGCCTGCATGATCAGGTTGGAAACGATCCGTCCGTCCGCAGGGTCCATCCTGGGACCATAGGTGTTGAAGATGCGCGCGACACGGATATCGGCCTTTCCCATTCTCAAATAATCGAAACACAGGGTTTCGGCGGTGCGCTTGCCTTCGTCATAGCAGGCGCGGGGGCCGATGCAGTTCACGTGGCCGACATAGTCTTCCTTCTGCGGATGCTGTTCGGGATCGCCATAAATTTCGCTGGTGGACGCCTGCAGGAACCGGGCGCCGTTACGGGCGGCGAGCTCCAGCAGATTGAGCGTCCCGATGACACAAGTCTGCGTCGTGTGGACCGGGTCGGCCTGGTAACGCGGCGGCGAGGCCGCGCACGCCATGTTGAAGATGCGGTCAACCGGTTCGCCAAGCTCCAACGGTCGGCAAATGTCTTGCTTGATCAGCCGAAAATCCGGACGATTGGCGATCGATGCTATGTTCTCCATGCGGCCGGTAAGGAAATTGTCGACGCAGATCACGCGCCAGCCGGCCTGGAGCATTGTCTCGCAAAGATGCGAACCGAGGAAGCCTGCGCCGCCGGCGACAAGCACGGTCTTGGTCCGTTGCGCCTTTCTTGATAGCTGCATCTCTATCTTCTCCCGTCTGCGGGTCATGCTGCGCTCTCGACGTCCAGATCGAGAACAGAACGTGGCGATTTGGCCTGCGCCAGCAGCGAAACGAATTCGCGGGCTCTTGCGATGCTTGTGTGGGCTGCCAGGATGAGCACGCGCGCCTGCTTGGCCATGGCAAGCCGGGCGCCATCGGACTCCCCGGACAGGATTCCGATTACGTCCTCGGTCCTGCGCGCGGTGTGGATCGTCCGCTCTGGAAACAGGCTGTCCAGTCCGGCCCAGCGATCGCTGATGATCGCCGTGCCGCAGGCGGCTGCCTCGAAGAGTCGCACGCTGGGCGACCATCCGGCCGCGATCATGGAACTGCGCGTGACGTTCAACGTGTAGCGTTGGCGGCTGTAAAAGGCCGCGTGATCTGCCGGCGGCAGGTGTTCGATACGATCGACGTTGTCCGGCCAGACGATTTCGCGCGGATATTGCGAACCTGCCACGACGAAGCGGCGCTCCGGCATGCGACGCGCCGGTTCGAACAGCAGGGCCTCCAGCGTCGCCTGGCGGTCGGGGCTGTAGGTGCCGAGATAGCCGAGATCCCAGCGGATTGGATCACCGGTTCCGTGATGCCGTTCCGGGTCGACGGAGCAGTAGAGCGGCTCGGCCCGCCTCGCGCCGAATTCCGCCGTCAGACGGGCAAGCGTCGGCCCGCCGGTGAAGGAGAAGTACACGTCGAAATACGGGACCTGCCGCCTGGCAATGTACTCGCAATCATCGGTTGAAAGCTTTGCCAGCGTGACCGGCGTGTCGATGTCGTAAAAGCAGAACTGACCCGTGCACAGCGATGCCACGACGTCGATGATTTTAGGGCCTTCCGGAACAAAGGAGCCGACGACCACGATATCGGCATCGCGCAGGCAGCGCGCAAAATTGCGGCGAAGATCGTCGATCGTTTCATAGTAGCGTAACGCGCAGAAATCGGGATCGCGCAGATCCCGATGACTTGCGTACCACGGCACGTCGCGTTCGAGAAAGGTGACGCGGTGGCCGAGTTCGTGGAGACCTTTAAGCAGCCCCCGAAAGGTGGTGGCGTGGCCGTTTCCCCAGGATGAGGAGAGCGACAGGCCAAGAAAGACGATGTCGAGCGGCTTCGTCATTCGGCCGCCTCCACGGTCGGACGCTCGAAATGGCGCCTGAAAATGGCGTCGGCCAAAACGGCCCGTGTCGTATAGGTATGTTCACCAAGCACCCGCCGAAGCGCAGATGCCCCGATCGCCTTGGCCCGTTCGGCGCTAAGGCTTTGCGTGATCTCGGCGACATCCTCGCCATCGCGCGCGACCAGGATTTCCTCGCCGGATTTCAGGAACAGGTCTACACCGAGCCAGGCGTCGGTGATGAGGCATGCGCCGGCGCCCGCCGCCTCGAAAACGCGCGTCGCAGGTGAAAAGCCGTTGGCCGCCATGCTGTCGCGGCTGATGTTGAGGACCGCCTTGGCCGTGACGTTCAATGCATTGTGGTCACGCGTGCCGACATGGCCGAGCCATCGGACATTGGCGGGCATCTGCTTGTCGCCCCAGCCCGATCCGCCGAGCAGGAAGCGCTGATCGGCCGAGCGGCTGGCCGGGTCGAGGAAGAAAGCCTCGACGCGCGCCTCGCGGTCCGGCAGCCGGTTGCCGAGAAAGGCGAGATCGCAGGCGAAGCGCCTATCCTTGCCGACCGGATGATGCGTTTCCGGATCGAGCGCATTGTAGATCGGCACGCATTCGGCCGCCCCCAGTGCCCGATAAGCCCAGACCACCGGGTCGCCGCCGCCATAGGTCAGCACGAGGTCGATTTCCTGCAGCGCGCGATGCAGCGGATGGTCGGGCTCGTCGCGCAACTGGCCAAGCGTCGCCGGCGCATCGACATCCCAGAATACGGTGAGCGCATCGGCACGGGCGTGATCGAGCACCGCCCGCAGCAGCGCGTCGTCGGCGAATCCGACGCCACTCGCCTTGACGACGATATCCGCCTCCGCCGCCCGCGCCGCCACCTGCATCATGGCATGCGGGGTGGCCTCGTAGACGACGACGGCACACCAGTCCGGCGCTTCGATGTCGCGATTCTTCTGGCGATCGTAGACGTCCGGCTCGTAGAAGGTGATGTCATAGCCCAGCTTGGCCAGGGCCTTGAGCAATCCGCGGTAATAGGTGGCCGCGCCGTTCCAATAGGTCGACAGCAGGCTCGATCCGTAAAATGCGATCTTCATTCGGCGGCCTCCTTTGCAAGGATCGTGTCGGCGGCTTGGCGGTGCCCGCATTCGGCGAGCACGCCGAACAATTCATCCGCCCGGTGCCGGCATGTGTGCCGTGAGCGGATCGTCTCGAGGCCCGATGTCGCCAGAGATGCGGCGAGATCCGCGTCACGCAGCACGGCGCGAAGATGATGCCGCATCTCGAAGCCGGTGTTTGCAAACAGGAAATCGGTGCCCGGCCTGAACAGACGTTCGACATCGGACCACGGCGCCGAAACGAGTGGGATGCCGCAGGCGAGCGCCTCGAACATGCGGATGGTCGGGATGCCGGGCAGGCTTTCGCGATATGGACGCCGCGGGATGTGAACCGTGATGCGGTTCGCCGCGAATGCCTTCGGCACGTCGGCATTGGCGATCCAGCCTTCGTAGCGCAGGCCGGCGGCGGCGAGGTCGGCGAGCGCCTCGCGTGGATAGCGGACGCCGTGGACAGTGCCGCTCAGGCCAAGCTCATGCACCGGGTCGACCAGGAATTCCCTGATTTCGGTGCTGCGCTCGTCGTCGCCCCAATTGCCGATCCAGATCAGGTCGGCGCTACGCTCGATTTCAGGATGGGGCTGGAACAGATGGTCATCGGCTGCCTCGTGCCAGGTGAAGACCCGCTTGCCCCATCCGGCGCGAAGATAGCTTTCCCGCAGCGCCTCGCCGAAGGCGAGCACGCCATCATAATGTTCAAGCTGCAAGGCGGAAATCGCTTGCGTGGCCGAGATGGCGCGATGGTGCGTGTCGTGGAACAGCAGCGTGAAACGGCCGCCAATTGCTTTCGCCCTTCCCAGCCGCGCGACAAGGTCCGGCTCGGTCCACTCATGCACGATCACCACATCGGCATCGGAGATCCAGGCTTCGTGGTCGAAGGCGGTGTCATAGGTGACCGGCATCAACTCGGGAAAATCCTTCCGGAATCGCTCGATCGCGAAGGACCCTTTCTCGGCCAGCAGGTTCGACCGGCTCCAGCCGTCGGCCGGCTCCAGCGCAATAGCCTGGTGCCCGCGCGCGACCAGCTCACGCATGATGCCGCGCAGGAAATGTGCGTTGCCGTGGTTCCAATCGGAAACGATCGAATGGGTGTAGAACAAAAACCGCATAATCAACTATCCGCCACGGTGGCCAGGGCCGCCTTGTCGTAGACGCCGCGCATGGCGGTCGCCTGTCTTGCCAATGAAAATCTGCGGCTTCGGCGGGCGGCTGCTTCACCGAGCTCTCGCCGGCGCTGCGCGTCGCTGCAAAGGCTATTGATGCATCTGGCGAGATCGCCCGGATCGCGCGCGTCGTAGAACATGGCCGCGCCGTCCCACAGTTCGCGATAGGTCGAAATATCGGCGAGCACCAGGGGCGTCGCCGACATCGCGGCTTCCAGCGTGGCCAGACCGAACGGTTCGTAGAGCGACGGCGATACGAAAATGCCGGCCCGGGCCATCAATGAGCGTACCTCTTCATGTGGCACCGGCCCGACGGGAACCGCATGACTGAAGCCAACATGCTGGCCGTCCGGGCCTTGCAAGGAGCCGGCAACGAAAACCGGCCATTGCGTCAGGGAGGCGGCCTGGTCAAGCACCGCCGCGTTCTTTCCTTCATCCCACCAACGCGCGGCGGCGAAAACGACCGATTCCCGCCTCTCGCCCTTCGCGCCGGGCCGCGCGCCGTTGCCGACGACGCTCAGCCGCGTGATCGGCCCGTAGCAGGTTTCGAGCATGTCGGCATGGCTGCGGCTCGGTGCAACGACCATGCCTGCTTTGTCGAAACCGCGCCGGTTGCGCTCCTTCTGCCAGGCCCATTCGCCGTCCGCCGCCTGTCCCTTGACGGCGTGGAACCATGTCACCACGCAGGAATGCGACACCGCCACGACTGGGCAGGGCACGTCGAGCCCCGCCGCCTGCGTCGGCGCGTTTAGATGGACGATTTCGATGGCGTAGTCACGGATGAGTGGGTGCAGCTCCTGCTGCAGTGCGTCGAGGTCGTGCTCGTTGCGGGTCATCCAGTCGGGCGGCGTGTTAAGCCATGTCAGCGCCGCGAACGACTGGGCCTCTTCGGCCTGCTGCCTGGACGGTTCCGGACCAAGCCCGGCAAGCACAACGCTGTCGCCGCCGGCGACCAGTTGCCTGGCCAGATCGAGCGCATAGCGCCAGACGCCGCCAACCGCATCGACAGTCATCAGGATACGCCGTGGCGGGCTCAGTGTCCGCAACATGTGGCCTCCAATTCGGCCAGCGGACGCGGACGCTTCTCCTGGATGTCGCTGAACGTTCGGAAGGATGCGAGGTAATGTTCATGCGCGCGCTCCCAGGCGAGATCGTCGGGCTCGCCCCAAAGTTCGCGATAGCTGGGCGAACTCGGATAGGGATAAAGCGGCACCGGCTCGTTGGCCCAAACGCCGTTGTCGATCAGGTGCTTTCGCCAATAGTCGACCAGCGCGGGGTCGTCCTCGACCACGCCGATCAGATTGGCCTGCACGAACGGCACGTGGCGCCTTGCATCGACCAGCAACGCAGCCAGTTCCTCGGTGCCCAGCCGGCAGCGTTTTGCCAGCATGGCTCGGCCTTCCACCGTCAGGCTTTCGAGGCCCGCCTCGATCGAGACGCAGCCGGCAGCGCCGAGCAGCCTCAGCAGTTCCGGTTTCCAGAGGTCGATACGCGTCTGCACGCCGAACTTCACATCGCGATCGACCAGCGCTTCCAGCAGCGCCTTTTGCGGCAGGAAGATCTCGTCGATGAAGTAGATGTAGCCGACGCCCTGTGCGATCAGCCGGTCGATCTCGGCGATCACTGCTTCGTGGTTCCGTCTGCGGTAGGCGTCGCGGAAATCGATCTTGGCGCAGAAGCTGCAATTATAGGGGCAGCCGCGCGACGCCTCGACCTCCGCGCCGAAACCGACCTGGTCGTCGTCGAAGCGGTGATGATGGTGCTGATGGGCGGCAATCCAGTCCGACGGCCATTCGAGCGCTGGGTGATCGATGAACGAGCTCGCATGCACGCCGCCGTTCGAAACCAGTTCTCCATCCTTGAAATGGGCCGTGGACGGCACTGCGCTCCAGTCGTCGCGCCGGGCAAGTTCCGCGACCACTTCCTCGCATTCGCCGCGCACGACGATGTCGACGCCAAGCTTGCGCAAAGTCGGCGTCGGCGTCGCCGAGCCATGTGGCCCGATAGCGACGGTGCGGCCGCCGCGCCCGGCAAGATGGTTGAGGAAATCAGCCGGCACGCGCAACTCGGGCGGTGCGCAGCGCCAGAACAGGTAGGTCGGCGCGGTGCTGACGACGGTCATGCCAGGCTCGAAGGCGGCGACGCGATCGGCAAGCGCGGTGTTATCGAGCTTCTGGATCTGCCCGTCCAGCATCAGCACCTTGTGGCCGGCGGCTTCGAGCAAGGCTTTCGAATAGCCGAGTTCGAGCGGCAGATGCGGCTGCCGGCAGCCGAAATAGATGCTGTCCTGGTAGGTCCAGGACGGATTGACCAGAGCGACCTTCATGCCACGTACCTCGCCGGTTCGGGATGCGGGTCGAGGCGATGACGCTGCAGCCAGTCGGCGAGGTCGCGAATGCCGTTTCGCCACGAGACGTGCGCTTTCCATCCCAGCGCCGCCTCGATCGCGCGTGTGTCGGCGACGAAGAACGGTTGATCGCCGGTGCGTTCGCGGTCGTAACGGATCGGAACGTCCCGTTTCGTTATGTCGCGAATCTCCTTCAGCAGCATGCGCAGGCTGACGGCGTTGTCCGGTCCGCCGCCGAGATTGAATGCTAGGCCCTTGACTGCCTCGATCCGGTCGAGCACCGCGCGGTAAGCCGCAACCGCGTCGGCAACGTGGAGGATGTCGCGCACCTGCTTGCCGTCGCCATAGATGGTGATCGGCCGGTCGGAGAAGGCGCTGAGCAGGAAATGGGCGACCCAGCCCTGATCCTCCGTCCCGAACTGGCGCGGGCCATAGATGCAGCTCATGCGCAGCACCGCCGTCGGCAGATCGTATGACTTGGCGTAGTCGAGGACATATTGGTCCGCCGCGCCCTTGGAGCAGCCATAGGGCGTGCAGAAATCGAGGCCGCGCGTCTCGTCGACGCCGTGCGCCCGGATGCCCGCGTCGCAAGGCGCGTATTTGCCATCCTCTTCGCGCATGGCGAGGTCAGCGAGGCGGCCATAGACCTTGTTGGTGCTGGCGAAAACGACGGGGATGCGCTTGCCGCCGCGGCGAGCGGCTTCCAGGACGTTGAATGTCCCGCGCAGGTTGATGTCGAAATCCTCGTCCGGCCGAACCAGGCTCGTGGTGACGGCGGTCTGCGCGGCAAAGTGGAAAACCGCCTTCGAACGCGCCACCAGCGGCATCAGCGCCTCGGTGTCACGGATATCGGCGATTTCGGCGGCGAGGCGGTTGCCGTGCTTTTGCGTCAGCCATTCGAGATTCTGCTCGACGCCGGGACGGCTCAGATTGTCGATGACCAGCACCGGTTCGCCGTCCGACAACAGACTGTCGGCGAGGTTGGAGCCGATAAAGCCGCTGCCGCCGATAATGGCGACGGGCGCTTCGCGAAAATCGGGTGAATCCGGTCTCATGACACCAGCCCTCGCGCTTCGAGTTCCCGCTTCATCTCGGCGCTGCGATCGATGGCGACCGTGTTGCGCACCCACGCGACGAAATCCCCGAGCGAATGCTCCAGCCGGTACTGCGGCTGGAAGCCGAGCAGTTCGCGCGCCTTCGAAATGTCGGCAAAGCAGTTGCGGATATCGCCGGAGCGTGCCTTGCCGAGGATTTCCGGCTGGCGGCCAGGCACGCCCATTGCTTCGGCGAGCAGTCGGGCGACGTCGCTGACCGCGTAGGCTCGCCCGCTGCCGATGTTGATGACATGGCTGCGCGCCTGGGGCTGTTCCAGCGCCAGCCGGAAGGCGCGGGCAACGTCGCGCACATGCACGAAATCGCGCTTCTGTTCGCCGTCCTCGAAAATCAGCGGCCGCTGGCCATTGGCGATGCGCGAGGCGAAGTTCGCCAACACGCCGGTATACGGGTTCGAGAGCGCCTGTCCGGCGCCGAAGACATTGAACAGGCGCAGCGCCACCGCGTCGACGCCGTAGGTTTCGCCGAAGATCAGTACGGCGCGTTCCTGGGCGTATTTTGTCAGTGCGTAGATCGAGGCGAGATCGACCGGTTTCTGCTCGTCGGTCGGCAGCGGCGACAGGACTTCACCTTCCGGCGACAGGGGATTCCATTGGCCGCTGCGGATGTCGTCCGGCTGCCGTCTTGCATTGTCGATGCGCCGGCCGTCCGGCGTGGCATAGAGACCCTCGCCATAGACACTCATCGACGACGCAACGACGATCCGTTCGATCGGCCGTTTGATCAGTGCCTCCAGCAACGTGGCGGTGCCGAGGTCGTTGGCGCCGACATAGCGGGCGATCTCGTACATGGACTGGCCGACGCCCACTTCAGCCGCCAGGTGAATGATCGCGTCGACATCGTCGACCGCCTCCGTGATGGCGTCGCGATCGCGAACGTCGCCTTTGATCAGCTTGGCGCCTGGCGGCAGGCTGATTGCCTCGCCGCCATGCACCTGGTCCAGCAGTGCATCGAGAATTGAAACCCCATAGCCATGTTCAACGAGTTCCTGGGCGACGTGGCGGCCGATAAAACCGCAGCCTCCCGTGACCAGTATACGTTTCACGACAACTCCTCATACGAATGGCTTTGCCGCCCCAAACTTCCGGGCGAAAGGTTTGTTCCCTTGCTTCAACAAAGTTCAGGAGGCTCGCCGGGGTAGGTTTCAACCAGGCGTGGGAACATCGAAGGCTGCTTGGTGTTAGGAGCCATGTTCGACCAACCGCGCGCACATGCCGGGCAGCGATGCATCTGCTGGTTGTGCAACGCGGGGGATCTCGCGGTGGAATCGAAGGGAGATTGCGATGTCTGAATCGAAGACGACCACCGATCATGACGAAATCCGCCGTTGGGCCGAGGACCGCGACGGGCGGCCGGCGGTGGTGCGCACCAAGGGCGAGGGCGGCATACTGCGCATCGATTTCGGCGAGCCTGAAGAGACGTTCGAGCCCGTCGAGTGGGACGAGTTCTTCAGGATATTCGATGAGAACGAACTGGCCTTCCTCTACCAGGATGAGACCAGCGGCGGAAAAACCAGCCGCTTCAACAAATTCGTCGAACGCAGCCGGAAGTAGAGTCGCGACAAACAGCGGCTGCGGTCAGTGCAGCAGGCTTGGCCCGCGTGCCCTGACGATGTTTCGCATGATGCCGTTGAGCCAGTCCTCGGTGGAGGAGCCGGATCGTCTCTTGTCGATTTCGCCGATGGCCTGCTCGAGCGTTCGCTCGACCAGCCGGTCGGAAGCATCCATGTCTCCCAGCAGCAGACGTGCCGCGAGCCGGAGCTTAGGCAGCAGCGAAAATACGTCGTCTGAGGGCTCGGACGCTCGGCCTCCCTTCGATGCCGTCGTCTCGGCTGGGAAAAGAGCATCGAAAACAGCCTGGCCGTCCGAGGATTTTCGGAGGCTGCTGGCATACCGGAGGCGCTCAGGAATAACGATGTCTTCGTCGCCGCTGAAAAACACGAACGGCACGCCACGGCGCATCAACTCGTCGGCGATCGGGAACACTCGTCGGCCGTTGAGATTGACGTCCAGGATCGCGGCTTCCGCCTCATCCGTATGTTTCGATGCCTGTTCGATCGTCGCCACTGGGCCAAGCACGACGGCGCCCATCTTGCTGAAATAACGTGCAAGATCGCCCGCCAGCATCCATTCGTCCTCGACGATCAGGATATGCAAGCCTTGCAGGTCGCGCACCTCATTGTTCCTTCTTCCTGCGGGTTTTACGGCCGTCGGCGCAGACTTGTTCAAAGTGGCTGGCCAGGAGCTCTTGCAATCGTTCCGCGAGCGCGAGCAGGCGAGGCGGAATGTTTTCAGATACGGGGAACTTGGTCAGATCCGGCGAGGGCAACAGGATTTGCTTAGCCCGCTTTATTTCAGGTGGTCGTTTTGCCATTGGAACCGCCTCCAAAGTCAAATGTTAATGCCCACCGGCGGTGCTTTGTTCCGTTGGTAGACTATTCGCTGGCCTGAGGCTCGGCCCGGTCTTAACCTAAGGCCCGATTTGACGGTCTCGTGTTCGCGGCTGTTACCAGAGGCGTGGCGTGGCATTCCAGAATGGAAGATTTCCCGTTGTCGGCGTCGGCGCATCGGCCGGCGGCATTCCCGCGATGGAGGCCTTGTTCAAAGGACTGACCGGCGGCACCGGCATGGCGTTCGTCGTCGTCACGCATCTCAGCCCGGAGCGGGAAAGTCTGCTGCACGAGGTCATCGGACGTTACACCGAAATGCCGGTCGTCGTGGCCGAGGAGGGCGTGGCGGTCCAACCGGACCAGGTCTATGTGATGCCGCAAAACGTCGTCCTCACCATCCGCAAGGGCGCGCTTTCGCTGCGCCGGCCGAACACGCTCAACCGCGAGCGCAAGCCGATCGACATCTTCTTCAGCGCATTGGCCGAGGACCAGGGCGAGTATGCCGTCGGCATTATCTTGTCGGGTGGCGATTCGGACGGCACGCTCGGCGCCAGGGCAATCAAGGAGCATGGCGGGCTGACGATTGCCCAGGCGTCCAATGGTTCCGCCCCGCGCAATCCGGACATGCCGCAGAGTGCGATTTCGAGCGGCCTGATCGACATAGCGGCGCCCGCCGAGCAGATCGGGGCAAAGCTTCAGGCGTTTGCCCGCGGCTTCGAGGTGCTGAGCGGACTGGCCGAAGCGGACGACGAGCACAAGGCCGAGATGGATCGGGCCCGCGATGAAATCTACGCCATTTTGCGCAGCCATTCCGGGCACGACTTTTCCGGCTACAAGCCCAAGACGTTCCTGCGTCGCGTAAAGCGGCGCATGCAGATCACGCAGCTGCAGTCGATCACCACCTACATAGAGCGGCTGAAGAGGGATCCCGACGAGGTGGCGAAGCTGTTTCGCGACCTGCTCATTAATGTCACCAGCTTTTTTCGCGACGCCGAAGCGTTCAAATTGCTGGAGGACAAGATCATACCGCAGATTTTCGAAGGCAAGAGCGCCTCCGATGCGGTGCGCGTCTGGGTGCCCGGCTGCGCCACTGGCGAGGAGGTATTCTCGATCGGCATGCTGATGCGCGAGCGCATGGAGAAGCTTTCCGCGGCGCCGCGCGTCCAGATATTCGCGACCGACATCGACGAGCCGGCGCTCGCCGTGGCGCGTGCGGCGCGTTATCCCGAAGCGCTGCTGCACGGGCTATCGGCACAGCGCAGGCAACGCTTTTTTCACAGCGACGGCGAGAGCTATGTGCTGGGCCAAGAGGTGCGCGAACTCTGCATTTTTTCGCCGCACAGCGTTATCCGCGATCCTCCCTTCTCGCGCATCGACATGATTTCGTGCCGCAACCTGCTGATCTATTTCGGCCCGCACATCCAGAACCGGGCCATTCCGATCTTCCATTACGCGCTGAGGCCGGGCGGTTATCTGTTCCTCGGCACGTCGGAAAGCGTCGGTCAGCACGGCGACCTGTTTGCCACGGTCGACAAGAAGCACCGGATATTCCAGGCGCGGGAACATGCCACGCCGCGGCCGCCGGTCCTTATCGGCAATGGCCGCGCGGATGTCCGTCCGGTCGGACGCGGCGGCTCGAAGAACGATGCCGCCAGTCATTCGCTCCGCCAGGCGATCGAGGCTCAGGTGCTGGAGCGGTTCGCCCCGCCTCACGTGCTGGTCAATGGCGATGGCGACATCGTCTACTATTCGGCACGGACGGGCAAATATCTGGAAGCGCCGCAAGGCGCCCCGAGCCGGCAGCTGCTGACCCTGGCCCGCCGCGGGCTGAGACTTGAGCTGCGCGCCGCGTTGCGGGAAGCAGCCACGACGCGCCGCACGGTCGTGCGGGAGAACATAGCTGTCGACGAAGACGACGGACAGCTTCAGTTCATTACACTGACGGTCGAACCGTACACGGAGCGCGGCAATGGCGAGCCCCTCTACCTCGTCCTGTTCAATCCGGTGGGACAGGCCCAGCTACGCTCCGAGCGGGCACGCGAAAGCCGCGGCACCGACGATGCGGCCGATCTCGAACGGGAGTTGCGCGACACACGCGAGCGGCTGCAGTCGACCATCGAGGAATACGAAACCGCGCTGGAGGAAGTAAAGTCTTCGAACGAGGAACTCGTCTCCGTCAATGAAGAGGCGCAGTCGACCAATGAGGAGCTTGAGGCCTCGAAGGAGGAGATGCAGTCGCTCAATGAAGAGCTCAACACCATCAACGCGGAGCTGACTGGCAAGATAGAGGAACTCGATCGCGCCAACAGCGATCTCAGAAACCTGTTCGAAAGCACGGAAATCGCCACCATCTTCCTCGACCGCAACCTTGTGGTGCGGACCTTCACTCCCGCCGCGTCGTCGTTCTTCAACTTGCGTCCATCCGATGTCGGCCGACCGCTGACCGATCTTTCGAGCCGGCTCGACTACCCCGAGCTGAAGCGGCACATCCAGGCGGTGTTCGAGACGGGAGAGACCCTGAACCATCATCTCACGCGCGACGACAAGGGCCGGTTCTACCTGGTTCGCATCAACCCTTACCGGGACAAAGGCGGCAGCATCCAGGGCGTGGTCGTGACCCTGATCGACGTGACGACACTGGCGCAGGCGGAAGAGCGTCAGCAGGTGCTCATCTCGGAGCTGAACCATCGCGTCAAGAACATGCTGGCGGTCGTCGCCAGCATCACCAACCGGACACGTGAAAACTCGGCGTCGAAAGACGAGTTCGCCGACGCCTTGATCGGCCGGCTGCAGGCGATGTCACGAGCCTACAGTCTGCTCTCGCGAGAAAGCTGGACCGAAGCTTCCGTCGAGGAACTGCTGCGCCAGGAACTCGATCCCTTCGGGGCCGAACGGTTCGAACTCCATGGCAAACGGGTGAGCCTCAAGCCGGTACAAGGGCTTTCCTTCGGCATGGCAATCCATGAACTGGCGACGAATGCCGCTAAATATGGCGCACTGTCGAAACCTGCCGGGCGGATAGTCGTAAAATGGTCGGTCGCAGACGGAACCTTCAGGCTCACTTGGCGCGAGAAGGGCGGCCCCCGCATCAAGGAGCCAACCGACAGCGGCTTCGGCCTTACCCTTCTACGTGGCGAAATCGGCTACCGGCTGGGCGGAAAGGTTGAAACAACTTTCCACTCAAATGGTTTGGAGGCGGAAATCGCATTCCCTCTGACCCGCGAGGGCTCGTCGTGACCGGACAGATGCGCGTGCTGATCGTCGAGGACGAATGGCTGATCGCCGACGACGCGGCGGCTTACCTGCGCAAAGCCGGCCATCAGGTGGTCGGGCCTGTTTCGTCGGTGACGGCAGCACTCCGGCTCGTTGGCGAAGGCGGCATCGACGCGGCGTTACTGGATATCCAGTTGAACGACGAGACCAGCTATCCGATCGCGGAAGCGTTACGGACCTGCGGTGTTCCGTTCGCCTTCCTCTCTGGGTATGGCGAACGCGAAATTCCGGCCGGGTTCCGCACTTGCAGGATCGTGCAGAAGCCGGCGAGCCAGAGTGCGATCCTGAATGCCGTGGATGAACTCGCGCGAGCCTGCTGAGGTCACGATTTTGAAAGTCGCGCCAGGTCACATCGGCGTGGTGCGTGCCCGCCGCGAATAACGAACGCCTATGCAACAATCCGCACCGGTACCGATTTGGCGGCCGGAACATGGGCCTTCTCGGCTCTGTGCCACAAAGGAATCAGCGGGTTGAGCTCGGGATAATAACCGGCGCAATTTCCTTCCGGCACCGAGAAAGGCGTGATGCGCAGCCCGCGCACGCGGCGCTCCACACCATCCTGCGCATTGGCTTCGAGATCGACTTCCTGTCCCGCGCTCAAACCGAGGCGCTGGATATCCTTTTCATTCATCAACAGCACCATGCGTGTGCCGCTGATGCCGCGCAGCCGGTCGTTGTAGCCGTAGACGGTCGTGTTGAACTGGTCGTTGGAGCGCACCGTGATCAGTGTCAGCACATCGCGGCCGGCGACATCGATGTCAGGGTCGGTTTCAAGGCCACTTGGCAGCTTGAAATTGGCCTTCTTGTTCGGCGTCTCCCACACCCGCTTGCTCGCCTTGATGTCGCGATGGAAGCCGCCGGGCGTCAGGAAACGCTCGTTGAAGTCGCGGAAATGTTGGGGGTAGCAGCGCTCGATTTCGTCGCGGATGCGGGAATAATCCCCAACCCACTCGTCCCATGGGATCGAACTCCTGCCCGGCAATGTCGCCTTGGCAAGCTCGGCAACGATCCTGGGCTCCGAAAGCAGATGTGGCGAAGCCGGAGGTCGCGACCCGAATGAGCCGTGGATACAGGCGGTGGAATCCTCTACCGACACCCTTTGGTCGCCGCTCGCCTGATGATCTCTTTCCAGCCGTGACAGGCAAGGCAACAGATAGGTTGTCCGGCTGGTGATCAGGTGGCTGCGGTTGAGCTTGGTCGCGATCTCGACATGCAGGTCGAGCCCACGCCAGGCTTTCTCGACCAGGCCGGTTTCCGGAACGGCCCGCACGAAATTGCCGCCGAGCCCAACGAAGCCCCTGACCGATCCGTCGATGACGCCTTCGCAGGTCTCGACCGTATCGAGACCTTTCTCGCGCGGCGGTTCAAAGGCGTAGAATTCGGCGAACTTGTCGAGCGGGACGAGCTCGGGTTTTTCCGATATGCCGACGGTGCGCTGCCCCTGGACATTGGAATGGCCGCGCAACGGCGAAATGCCGGCGCCGGGTTTTCCGATATTGCCGCGCATCATCAAAAGGTTGCACAGCATCTGGACGTTCTCGGTGCCGTGCCGATGCTGGGTCAGGCCCATGCCGTAATTGCCGATCACCGCGTTGGAATGGCTGTAGACCTCGGCGACATGCTCCAGATCGGCCTGCGCAATGCCGGATCGCGCGACGATATCGCTCCACTGGGTGTTGCGCAGGAAGGCTTCGAACTCGGCGAAGCCATGCGTGTGTTCGGCGATGAAAGCCGTATCGAGGACACGCGTCCTGCCGCTCTCGCGGGCGGCATCGTCGAGGGCCAGCAACGCCTTGGCGATACCCGTCATCGCGGCGATGTCGCCGCCCGAACGAACCTGGAAGAAGTCGCTGGACATTTTGGTGCCCGGTCCGGGCGACAGCATGTCGAGGGGGTTTTGCGGATTCTTGAAGCGCTTCAGTCCCCGCTCGGGCAAGGGATTGAAAGTGAAGACGGGCACGTTGCGTTGACGTGCCTCTTGCAGCGGATGCAGCAGGCGCGGCGCCGTCACCCCGGTATTGTGCCCGAAGAAGAACATCATGTCGCATTTCGCAAAGTCTTCGAGCTGCACGGTCCCGACCGGCGAACCGATCGATTCCGGCAAGCCGACCGAGGTCGATTCATGACACATGTTGGACGAATCGGGCAGGTTCGAAGATCCATAGATCCGCGCAAAAAGCTGGTACATGAAGGAGGCCTCGAGCGAGGCCCGGCCAGACGTGTAGAACACCACCGATTTGGGATCGAGCCGCCGCAGTTCGGCAGCTATGTCGCGGAACGCATCGTCCCAGGAGACCGGCTCGTAACGGTCAACGGCGGCATTGTAGCGCATCGGCTCCGTAAGCCTGCCCTGCTTCTCCAGATCGTGGTCTGGCCAATCGAGCAGTTCCGCCACCGAGTACTCGGTGAAGAATGCGGGTTCGCAGCGCAGCTTGGTTTGGTCCCACATCGTCGCCTTGGCGCCGTTTTCACAGAATTCGAAAGGCCTCGGCTGGGCTGGCTTTGCCCATGAGCAAGACATGCACATATAGCCGTCGGCCTTGTTCTGCTTGAGCAGCGTGCTCCATATCCCGGACAATAGCAGGCCTTCGCCTCGCGCCTTGCGGACCAGGGATTTGAGCGATCCCCAGCCGCCTGTCGGGTGGTCGTATTTCTTGGTTTCGATGCGATCGGTTACGGCGGGTTTCATGCGAGCCACTCCCTGTAGAAGAGCACTCATACGAACCCGCCGTGAGGCTGAATGTTCCCGGCCGGCTCCGTCCCGTCACGCCGTCCGTCTACCCGGAACCATTTCCGCCATCGTTTGTTCGGCTAAAAGAAAGGAGCCGTGCGAAATGGAGCGACGTAACGCGTTAATTGCGATGGTGATTTCGGCCATCATCATCGTCGGCTTCCTCATAGGTTTTTTGTACGGCGATATGGGCTGGCAAACCTCGCCGCTCAAAAGAGCCCCTGAGCAGAACCAGGGTGGCAATGCTCCGGCCGACACCTCGCCTGCCGCCGGCATCAAGAAGAACCCTAAGGAAAATACCGAAATGCCAGGCCAGCAGTGAAGGCGAGTCCAGCAATGAAGTTAGCCAATGCCACGAACTGAAACGGGTTCCTGTTTTTGCGGCGCCATAACGGCGCAAATGCGCGGCGAGCCGTTCTGGGTTTGCTCCGATCACGATGACGACTGTCGCAAGGCGATAGGGAGCCCGCTAATGGTGTGGGTCGGTTATCGGCCTTCTGAATTCACATTGCTCACCGGCACACCGAAGACCTTTTCGAAAACCCCCGGCGTGCTCCGGTCCTTCTGCGCGGATTGCGGAACATCGATCGGCTATATCGACCAGGGCCTGCCCGACGAACTCTATCTGGCGATCGGCTTTCTCGATCACCCCGAACGCTTTCCGCCACAGGCCCACGCATATTGGGACATGAGGCTGCCCTGGGTCGACTTTCCAGATGAGCTGCCGCGGGTGGGGACGTATTCGAGGCAGCGAGATCCGGCCTTCGGAAATCCGGCGGAACGCTAGCTTTCGATCCCCTCGCTGGTTGGAAAACGTGCCATTCGGGGCTGCGTACGAAAACGACGATTGGCGCGCGGCTGAAAACGCGCGATCATGTGCCAATGGGCCGCCGTTTGGATGACAAGCTCGATTGCAAGGCGTGCGGGACGATCCTGATGGAGATTCCCGACAACCCGAAGGATTCGACGCCGATCTATTGCAGCAATTGCGGCGGCTATCTCGGCGAATGGGGCGATCTGCAGGAGGACTTCTTCAGGCAGGCTTTCGGCGCCCAGGCCTTCGATCTGAACAACGGAAACATCATCAAAAAATAGTCCTGGATTGTGCCGGCCTCCCGCCGGTCATGCCACGGCCTGTGGACCTGGCTCGTTGCGGCAACCGCCCTTCGTATCGGACCCTCGGGAACCTTTCTCCCGAGCCGCTTGTTTTGGGTGGCGGAAGGAGACACGCCATGAGCACAAAACCTCCCCCTGTGCCGCCGAAGAATCTGAGCCCAAAGGGCGCCGGTGACAAAAAATCGGTAGCGGCCGACCAGGCACCGCAATCTGCCGTTCCGGATCCCGACAAGCAGGGCCAGCAAGGCAATACGAAGGTCAACACCACTCATCAAGGCAACGTCCAAGATCGCTAGGCCATGTCCACGTCGAAAAAAACTCCTGCCAGCATCCGCCAGGGCGGTCCTGGCGCCGCGCACGAAAACGCCAAGAAGGCGCTGAGCGTCGAAAAGCCGCCGGCCGACTCCGACCGTCGCAGCCACAGCAAGGTCTCCGGCGGCGGTGGCGAACGCGACAGCCACCATACCCACGACCCCGAAAAGAAAGGCGACACTCGGCCCGCGCATCAGGACAAGTGAAATCGGATGGGGACGCGGAGATCGGTAGAGCTCGAGCGAAATGTCAGCGGGGACGTCGCGCCGAGACAATCGACACGACGTTGTCGACCTTTGCTACCGGGACCACCGGCAAGTCGAACAGCATCGGAAGCCCCCGCGTCGCGGCCATTTCCACGATCAGCTCCTCGATGGATTGATCGGTCAGACGGGTCTCGACGCTCCGCCGGATCATCGCTGCAAGTTTATGGACTGGCACCGGCACCGACTTCGCCCGGTCGTCGAGCAGCTTGCTGATCTCTATCACGAGGTCAGCGTCGATATTCCTGGGCAAGTCTCGCATAAGCGCCTCCTCGCCAACGAAAAGCCCGCCGCACCTTTCGATACGGCGGGCGATCCAGTAATGCGCACCGGCGAGGGGATCGGGGGTGGGCGTGCCGGCGCGCGCAGATCGCAAGTAATTTTAGTTAAATCCGCCAGCTTGGATGTGTCACGGAAAAACGTCTGTACGTTTTTTACCGAAGCGAGCGGATCGTTAGCTGTCCCCGCCGTCGCCCGGCGCGGCAGCACGCATGGCGCGCTCCGCACCCTCCGGACAGCGAGCTCTAAACAGTATACATTATAAACTTAAAACATCTTGCCAGGCGATCCAGCCTGTGCTCCACTTCGCATTGGAACAGGGCCTGCAGGTCGAATTCTATCGATATGGGGCTGCATTCAACGGATGACTGCGAGAACACCAGCCTCAAACCATATACGAAATCTTCGCATGGGAAGGCGTGGATGACGGAAACGATAGAATTCAAACGGGTTGGCGATGGCAATCTGCGTGCCCAGGTCTATCAACAAATCCGGCTGACGATACAGCATGGCGAATTGGCGCCTGGCCAGAAGCTCGTCGATGTCGACATTGCCGCCCAGCTCGGTATTTCCAGAATGCCTGTCCGCGACGCCTTGATGCAGTTGGTGCATGAGGGCTATCTCGTCGGCACCACACGCGGCTTCACGCTGCCCACACTTACCGCAACGGATGTCGCCGACATCTTCGAGGTCCGCCGCTTGCTCGAGCCGCGGGCCGCCGCGCACGCTGCGCGGACACTCGACGCCGCCAGCCTCAAGACGCTTGCAGCCGCGCTTCGGGAGGCGGAGGCTGCGGCCGCCGCCGGCGATGCCGACCGCTTTTTCCAGGCCAATTCGGCATTCAGGAATTGTTGGCTCGGTGCCGTCGAGAACGAGCGCCTTTCACAAACGATTGCCCGCTTCGCCGACCACGTGCTCGTCGTCCGCTTAAGGACGCTGTCGCACCAGCCGACACAGGCCGTCGTCGTGGCCGGCATGCGCGCCATCTACGAGGCATTCGTCAAGCGCGACGCCGTCGCCGCTTACGACTGCATGACCCACTTCATTCAGAACGCCGAGGAGCGTTTCATGAAGCTGAGCCCACCGCTTCAACATTCCAGCGGTGAAGGTGAGAGCATGTCGCGGCGGGGGAAATCATGATCAGGAAGCAGCACCCGCTGAAAGGGCCGAACAGGTTCAAGCTCGGCGTCTTTTCCATGAACGCCGATGGCGGCCTGGCAATGACCACCGTCCCCGAGCGCTGGCGCGCTCGCTGGGAAGACAACCTCAATTCCGCCTGTATCGCCGATCGCGCCGGCCTCGAGTTTCTGCTGCCGATCGCCCGTTGGCGGGGCTTCGGCGGTTTGACGCATGTGCGGGAATGGTCGTTCGAGACTTTCACCTGGGCGGCGGGTCTCGCCGTCGCCACGGAGAACATCGGTCTGTTCATGACGGTGCATGTGCCGCTGGTTCATCCGCTGCAGGCCGCAAAAGCCCTGGCGACGGTCGACCACATCTCCAACGGGCGTGCCGGCTTGAACATTGTCTGCGGCTGGAACCCGGACGAGTTCGCCATGTTCGGGCAGACGGTCGGCGACCGGACCTACGATCAGGCCGAGGAATGGATCAACATCATTGAGCGTGCCTACCAATCCAGGGAGCCGTTCGACTTCGGCGGCGAGTTCTATGATCTGAAGGGGGTCGTCAGCCGCCCGCCAAGCCTGCAGGTGCCGCGCCCGGTGACCATGAACGCCGCCTTCGGCGCGCCGGGGCGCAACTATGCGGCGCGCCACTGCGACTACCTGTTTTCGACTTTTTCCGAAATTGCGGATGGCCGCGCGCATGTGGTCGACATCACCAACCGGGCGGCTGAAGTGGGACGCGAAGTCGGCGTCTACACGGTCTGCCACGTCGTCTGCCGGGAGACCCAGCAGGAAGCCGAGGATTATTACCGGCACTACGCGCTGGAATGCGCGGACGAGGGTGCGGTCGACGAGCATATGCGCAAGAAGAAGGAATTCGCGAACTCGCATGACGCGAAGGCCTTCACCGAATATCGGCAAAGGTTCGCCGGCGGTGCTGGAACGTTCCCGCTGATCGGCACGCCGGAAAAGATCGTCGACGATCTCACCAAGATCATGGAACAGGGTTATTCCGGCGCCGCCCTCACATTCGTCAACTACACCTACGAATTGCCCTTCTTCTGTGACCGCGTGTTGCCGCTGATGCGCCAGGCCGGGCTTCGGGTAAATTGATGCCGGCGGCCGCCATTTCGACGGCATGGGTGGATGGGCACGACGCCATCAATCCGCGCGCCTTCAAGCAGGCGATGCGGGCGGTGGCAGGCTCGGTCGCCATTCTAGCGTCGGAGCATGACGAGATCGGCTTTTGCGGCATCACGGCGACGGCCGTCTGCTCATTCAGTGCCGAGCCGCCATCGCTGTTGGCGTGCGTCAACCGCAGCAGCACCTTTGCCTCGGCCATTCGCGAAGGTTTGCCTTTTTCGGTCAATCTTCCCGCCGGCGACCAGGAGAACGTTGTGCGTGCCTTTGGCGGCATGACCAAAGCCAAGGGCGCCGCGCGCTTCTCAGCCGGATCATGGGTGCGCGGCGAAACCGGCGCGCCCTTGCTTGTCGGCGCGCGGGCGATGTTCGAATGCCGGGTGGCCGAAATCATTGTGCGGGCGTCGCACATGATCGTCATCGGCATCGTCTCAGGCGTTGCGCTGGATCGCGCTGACCGATCGCCGGTCTTCTACGCGCATGGGCGGTTCCTGACAGTAGGAGATGATGTCAACTAACCGCCGTTCGTGTGGCGGCGCAGCGTGCAATTTCAGATCGGCCCGATGATGGGCCCCGGCGAAGTGAATCTATCAGAGGGAGTACGGCAATGCGCATTTGGAAATCCCTTGTTCTGGCGGCACTCATGTCGGGTGTAGCGGGTATCGCCACGGCCGAAGAGGTCGTCCTCAACGCCGTGCATTTTACGCCGACGCAGAACGGCTACGCCCAGAGCTTCCTGAAGTTCGTTCAGAAGGTGAACGAAAAGGGCAAGGGCGTGGTCCAGATCAACGTCCGTGGCGGGCCGGAGGTCATTCCGCCGATCCAGCAGGGCGCGGCGCTCAGGAGCGGCCTGATCGATGTGATCGACACACCGGCAGGGCAGTTCCTCGAGCTCGTGCCCGAAGGCGAGGTTTTCTCCGCATCGACGAAGACGCCGTGGGAGGTTCGCGAGAATGGCGGCTGGGACTTCATCAGCGGGATTTTCGAGAAGAAGGCCAATGCCCATCTGCTGGCGCATGTCGACGCGGGCTCGGGCTTCAACGTCTTCACCATCGACGAACCCAAGCTCAACAGCGAAGGCAGCATTGACTGGGGCGGCCTGAAGATACGCTCGTCGCCGCTCTATCGCGATTTCCTCGAATCCCTGGGCGCAACGGTGATCGTGCAAGCGCCGGGGGACGTTTATACCTCGCTCGAGCGCGGCGTCGTCAATGCCAACGCCTACACGGTATTTGGCTATGCGTCCTTCGGCTGGGACAAATTCACCAAATACCGTGTCGATCCGCAATTCTTCAAAACCGACGTGCTGATCTCGATCAACAAGGCGAAATGGGACACGCTGTCGCCCGAGGCGCAGAAGCTGCTTGCCGACACGGCCGTCGAATACGAGCGCGCGAGCTATGACGCCAACCTTGCCGAGTCCGAAAAGCAGGCACAGGCGATGATCGACGGCGGGCAGAAGGTGATCAGCTTGGCCGGCGCCGGCCGCGACAAATTCCTGGCGGCTGCCACGCAGGCGAGCTGGGCGAGAATGGCCAAACGCGATCCCACCAACATCGATCAGTTGAAGAAATTCTTCCAGTAGCCCGAGCCGAGGGTGCCTTGTGCGCCCTCCATCAAAGCTGGGCCGAGGGGGCAAAGGTGGACATGAGGGTCGTCGGGAATGGACAGATTGTTTGCAGCGATTGGGAAGCTGAGCCTTGCGCTGGCGGCGGGCGCAAAAGTGGTGCTTGGCCTCATCATCGTCGCGGTGGTTGCTGATGTATGCGTCCGCAATCTGGGCCTGAGGCCGCTTGCCTGGGCAGTATCGGCGACGGAATACGGCCTGCTTTACGCGGCATTTCTGCCGATGCCCTGGCTGGTCCACAGCAAGGGCCATGTCTTCGTCGAGTTCCTGCGCAAGGCGCTGCCCGTGCGGGCACGAGCGGTGCTTGAAAAGCTGGTCTATCTCGCCTGCATTGCGGTCAGCCTCTACCTCGGCAGCGTCGCTCTGTCTTCCCTGACAAATGCCGTTGCGGGCGGCGAATATGAAACGCGCAGTTTCGATATGCCGAAATGGCTGATCTTTCTGCCCATCATGCTCGCCTTTTATCTCTCCGCGCTGGAATGGCTCAGATATTTGCTCGGCCGTGACACGCTGTACACGCTCGATCCGCTGGAAATGGAAGGGCTCTGACCAGTGGCCTGGCTGTTTCCATTCGCCGTGCTTGTTGGCACCATCCTGGTGTTGATGGGGCTTGGGCTGCCGGTCGCTTTCGCGTTCTTCGTCACCAATGTGATCGGGCTGTTTCTCTTCTTTGGCGGTTCGATCGGCGTGACGCAGATGGTCGCCAACTTCTCCGACGCTGTCTCGACCTATGCGCTTGCCCCGCTGCCGATGTTTCTCGTCATGGGCAGCCTGTTCTTCCGCTCCGGCCTCGGCGAGAAAGTCATCTACGCGCTCGACCTGTGCATCGGCAATCTGCGCGGACGCCTTGCTTATGTCGTTCTCGCCGCCGGCACGATCTTTTCCGCGCTGTCAGGTTCCAGCCTCGCCAATACCGGCATGATGGGCTCGCTGATGGTGCCCGAGATGCTGAAGCGAGGTTACAAGCCGCACATGGCCTACGGCCCCGTGCTCCGCCGGAAGCCTTGCCGTCATCATCCCGCCATCCTCGTTGGCTGTCTTGCTCGGCTCGCTGGCCCAGATCGACGTCGGCGCGCTGCTCATAGCGGGGGCTCTGCCCGGGCTGCTCCTCGTCGTCATGTACGCGGCGCTGATCTTCGCACAGACGAAGATCGACCCAGACGCCGCTCCCCACTATCCGGTGCCCGCCGTCCCCGCGGCCGAGAAGGTGAGGGCGGTCGCCGTCAACATCATTCCGATGAGCGTCATCGTGTTCATGGTGGTCGGCACGATCATCCTTGGAATAGCGACCCCGACCGAGTCGGCAGGGCTCGGCTGTGCCGCCGTCTTCGCCTTGTTGTTTGTCTACCGACGGTTCAGCTGGTCGGTGGTCTGGAAGTCGCTGGACGATGCGATGAAGGTCACGGGCATGACCTTCCTGATCATCTCGGCTTCGACGACGTTCTCGCAGATATTCGCCTTCTCCGGCGCCTCCAACGGCTTTATCCAGTTCATCGTGGGCTACGATCTTGGACCGTATCCCATGCTGCTCATGATGGTGCTCGTCATCCTGCTGCTCGGCATGTTCATGGATCAGGTCTCGATGATGCTGATCACGCTGCCGATCTTCCTGCCGATCGCCCAGCAATTCGGCTACGAGCCGGTATGGTTCGGGCTGATCCTGCTGCTCGCCTACGAGGTCGGCTTCACCACGCCGCCTTTTGGTCTGCTGCTGTTCATCATGATCGGTGTCGCGCCGAAAGGGACGTCGCTCAAAACGGTTGCCATGGCTGCGGCGCCTTACATCGCGCTGACGCTTCTGCTGATCCTGCTGATTGTCCTCTTTCCGCAGATCGCCCTCTTTCTTCCGAATTTGATCTAGTCGAACTCGATCCAGCAGGTGTCCACATGCGCTTTGCCTATCTTGCTTTCTTCCATGATGACCGCGAGGCAAATTTGGCCATCGCCCGTGAAGACGTTGACGCTGTGCGGCGTGTGATCGCGTCAACGCCGGGCCTTGCGCTTGCAAACATCTATCTGCCCGAAGTGGCGACAGACATGTTCAACGACGATGGTCCACCGCCGGTCTTTGGCTTCCAGCTCTATTTCGACGAATTGGCGGACCTGGAGGCGGCGCTGGCGCCGTCCGGCCATCTGCAGGCGCTTGCCGCGCCGGAGATGCTGTCGAGCATCGCCGCTTCGAGGCCGACGCAACAGGCAATGTGCGTGCGCCCGTTTCCCGTCGATGACGCTGGCGTCAAGACATCCGGGCTGCCCTGCAGCTATCTTGTCCACTATCCCGGGCCGGCCGAAGACATGAATGTCTGGCTCCACCACTATGTGACGCATCATCCGCAATTGATGCGGGGCTTCCCCGGCATTCGCCACATCGAGGTTCTGTCGCGACTGGATTGGTGCGGTTCGCTGCCCTGGCCGCGGATCGACCATATGCAGCGCAATCGCGTCATGTTCGACAGTCCCGCGGCATTGACGCACGCGCTGCAGTCGCCGGCGCGGCTGGAGATGCGCGCCGACTACAAGACCTTCCCGCCGTTTTCAGGCGGCAGCCGGCATTTCCCGATGTCGACGGAAGCCGTGCATCCTTCGTCAAGGGCCACATAGCGCAAACAGGTTTGCCGACGCCGAAAAATTTCTGGAGATTTCATGTACGACTTTCGCAAGAAATGTGTCTCTCTCGATCGCCTCATCGGCACCTTCTGCGCCATCCCGCATCCGGTGGCGGTCGAAGTGGCGGCTGCCAGCGGGGTCGATTTCCTGTGCATCGACTGGGAGCATTCGCAGATTGGCCGCGAGCTGATCGAGGATCTGATCCGCGCCGCGGATGTCCACAAGGTTCCTGCGATGGTGCGCGTTCCCGGCCACACGCCGGAGTGGATGGCGGCTGCGCTCGACGCCGGCGCGTCGGGCGTCCTGGTGCCGCGCGTCTCGACGGCCGAGCAAGCGCGCATGGCGGTCATGGCCTGCCGTTACCCGCCGGTCGGCGCACGCGGTGTCGGCCCGGGCCGCGCCGCCGGTTATGGCTACAGGATTCCGGACTACCTCAAATCGGCCAACGAGGTCCTGACGGTCGCCATCCAGGTCGAGACGGCCGAAGGCCTCGCCAACATCGACGACATCGTCCAGGTCGACGGCGTCGACGTGGTCTTCATTGGCCCAGGCGACCTGTCGGTCTCGATCGACGCCATGGGGCCGGCCGGCCAGGACAAGCTCAATGCCGCGATTATCAGGATCGCGGCCGCGGCGCGTGCGGCCCGCAAGGCCGTCGGCATCTTTCGCCCTTCGGCGGATGATGTCGGCAAATGGTCGCGGCACGGCATCAGCTTCTACATGCTGGCTAGCGATACGATGTTTCTCGGCGCCGGCCTTGCCGCCGGCGTCGTCTCGGCGCGCAGCGCCTCATAGCAAGAGTCTGGCATGAAGATCATCAAGACCGACGGTGTGCTGTCAGTCGAGGAGGAGCAGCTGCGCTACCTCGACGGCTTGAACGTCGAGTTTGTCGAAAAGACGCTGCTCACGGAAGATGCCCTGATCGAACACTGCCGCGACGCCGACGCATTGATGGTATTGCGGGAGCCGATCACGGGTCGCGTCTTGGCGGAACTGAAGAGGCTCAAGGTCATCGGACGGTTCGGCGTAGGGCTCGACTCGATCGACGTCGAGGCCGCCAGCCGTGCCGGTGTTCAGGTAACCTACGTGCCGGACGCCAATCTGGTTGAAGTCAGCACCCACGCTATGGCCCTGATCCTGGCCTTGACGCGCAGGCTGAAGCAGTTCGACAGCGCGGTGCGTGCCGGCCGCTGGGCTGCAATGACCGATGGCGCCGGCATCACGCGGCCCGACAGGCAGATCCTCGGCGTGATCGGCTTCGGCCAGATCGGGCGGCTGACTGCCGAGCGGGCGCGGGTCTTCGGCTTTCATATCATCGCATACGACCCGCATATGCCGGCGGAGCGCATTACGGCCGGCGGTGCTGAACCGGTCGGTTTCGATGAGCTGCTTGCCAGGGCCGACATCGTCTCGTTGCATGTTCCAGCGACACCGGAAACCAGAAACATCATGTCGGCGCAAGCCCTCTCGCGCATGAAGGAAGGGGCGATGCTCATCAACGTGTCCCGTGGCGGCCTGGTTGACGAGGTCGCGTTGGCGGATTTGATCCGGCGCAGCCATTTGGCAGGCGCCGGCATCGACACATTCGAGCAGGAGCCGCCTTCGCCCGACAATCCGCTGCTGGCGCTGGACGCCGTCCTGGTCAGTCCACACGCGGCGCACTACTCGACCCAGTCTTACGCGGAGGTTCGCAACAAGGTGTTTGCCGATGTCGCAGCGGTCCTGCGCGGCGGCAAGCCGGTATATCCGGTCAACCGGATATGACCAATTCCCGATGTCGGCACCATCCGCTGCCTGTCGACAGTTCCACCTTAACGTTCGGGGGCAGGCGCCCTTGAGCGCGACCTCGGCAAGCGGATAAAGACGGGAGTGGGTGATGTGAATTCGCATTTTTTGCCGACAGTGCCACATTTTGTTCTTGCTTTGTGCCGGCAGCTACTAATTTGCGTATGGTGCTGATTCGCACCGAGGAGCCGCCGCAAGGCGGTTTTTTTGTCTTTAGGTTTCAGCGCGATCGGTCGAGGCTCTGCTCGGCTTGTCGCGACGCTCGACGATGTAGATGTGGTCGGCGACCAGCACCACGTCGCCATGCTGGTTGATCACCTCGCAGCGCTCGACGACCCGGCCTGAATCGGGCCGCTTCGGGTCGTCTTCCTTGGCCGATATGGTGGTGCGGGTCCTGATCGTATCGCCGATGAACACCGGCTTGATGAAGCGCAGTCTGTCGTAGCCATAGGAGAAGGCAACCGGGTTGACGACGCTTGCCGTCAGCCCGACGCCGACCGAAAAGACCAGCGTGCCGTGGGCGATGCGCTGGCCGAACGGCGTCGCCTTCATGAACTCGGCGTCCATGTGGTGGGGAAAGAAATCGCCGGTATGGCCGGCATGGACGACGAAGTCGGTCTCGGTGATGGTGCGCCCGCTGGTCATGCGCGACGAGCCGATCTGGTAGTCCTCAAAGTAGATCGTCTGCTCCATGTCAGGGCCTCGCCGCTATCGGTGTTGCCGGCGCCGCGCTCGATTGGTAGGCGGCTTCGACCAGCGCCATGGTGTTCCAGCCGTCCTCGACGGAACTGACAAGCTCGGCGTCCTCGCCCGACACGTAGCGCTGGACATTGGCCATGCGGCCGGCAAAGGCGTCCGGAAACCATGCGCCGACGAGTGGAACCGCAATCCAGTCCGTGCCGCCTTTGGGGTAGATTTCGAGAATGTCCGGCTCGCCGCGCGGATAGTCGAGGTTGACGCCTAATTTGAGGTAAGCGGCGCCTTCGGTGCCGCAGATGCGGAATTCGCAGGCCTGGTGTTTTCGACCGAATTTGTGATCGTGGTTGATCGACAGCGCACAGCGGACGGTGTCGCCATAGTCGAGGATCGCGCTGGTGCGCGTTTGCGCAACCTTATGGCCGGGATGGCCCAGTGTCTTGGCGTGAACCCCCTTGGGGTCGCCGAGCAATTGCCGGATTAGGTCGAGATAATGGATCGAATGCATGGCGATCTCGACGCGCGGCGCCTGCAACAGGAATTCCCAGAGCTGCCAGGGTGTTGCCAGCGCCAGCCATGCGTCGAAATCGACCACGTCGCCGAGCCAGCCCTTGGCGATAGCATCCTTGAGCGCCAGCATCATCGGCGCAAAGCGCAGCTGGAAATTCACCGCCGCCTTGAGGTTTTTGGAACGGCAGATTTCAAGGATCTCGGTCGCCTGGCTGAGGTCACTTCCCATCGGCTTCTGGATCAGCGCCACCGCACCATCGGGCAGCGCCCTGAGCACGCCGGCATGATAGGCCGGCGGCGTCGCCAGATCGAAGACGACGTCCTTGATTGACGCAGCTTCCTCGAGCGACCGGTAAGCGGTGACGCCCCATTTCTGCGCCAGTTTTTCCGCCTTGGCCAGGTCGGGGTCGAAAAGCCCGGCAACCGGGAAACCGGCTTTCCCATAGGCCGGGAAATGCGCATCGCCGACGATCGAGCCGGCGCCGAAAATCACGATCGGCCTGGGCTTTGACGGCTGTGCCCAGGCCTGGGAGAGCGAGGAAGGATCGAAAATGTCATCAGTCATAATGGAAGACTTCGTCCATCGACGCCCACCACTCACCCTCCTTGCGGGTCGGCAGCGGCTCCTGGCATGGCATGCACAGCGCCCACCATTCCTGCGTCGTGGGGTCGGCGGCCATCTTGGCCATGTCGGCGGCATAGTCGGTGCCGTGGTACTCGAAGGTGCTGAACAAAAGGTGCTCCGGCTCCCTCAGATAGATCGAATAATTCTTGATGTTGCAGGCGGAAATCATCTTGAGGACGTCCGGCCAGACGGCGGCGTGAAGCCGCACATACTCGGCGACTTTCTCCGGCTTGAGGCCGAGCACCATTCCCATTCGCTGCATGTCCGACTCCTATTTCACTATCGTCGTGGTGAATTCCGCGATGCTCTTCGCCTTGATCGCATCCCAGTCCCAGTCGATGCCGATGCCGGGCTCGTCCGGCGCCAATGCGTGCCCGTCCTCGATACGCATTTTCTTGCCGGTCAGCTCGTCGAGCTGGGGAATATACTCGACATATCTGCCGTTCTGAACGGCGCATGTCAGGCTGACATGCAGTTCCATCAGAAAATGCGGGCAGACCGGTATGTCGAACGCCTCGGCTGCATGCGCCACCTTCAGCCACGGCGTGATGCCGCCGATGCGACCGACATCGACCTGCACGATCGAACACGCGCCCTTTTGCATATATTCGCGGAAATGCCGGATCGAATAGAGCGACTCGCCGATGGCGATCGGCGTCGATGTGGCATTCGACAGCCGCACATGGCCGTCAATGTCGTCGGCTGGCAGCGGTTCCTCGATCCAGGCGAGGTCGAGTTCACGCAAGCGTTCGGCCCGGCGGATTGCCTCGTCGACCGAAAAGCCCTGGTTGCAGTCGGTCATGATCTCGTAGGAGTCTCCAACCGCCCGGCGCACCGCCGTCAGGCGGGCAAGATCCTCGGAGCCGTGCGGCTTGCCGATCTTGACCTTCGAGCCGCGAAAACCCTTGGCCTTGGCGGTCAGCGCGTCCTCGACCAGCGTCTCGGTTTCGATATGCAGCCAGCCGCCTTCGGTCGTGTAGAGCGGGCAGCGGTCCTTGGCGCCGCCGGCCAGCTTCCACAGCGGCAGCCTCTGTTTCTTGGCCCGCAGGTCCCAAAGGGCAGTGTCGATGGCCGCGAGCGCGATTGCCGTGATCGCGCCGATCGTCGTGGCATGGGTGGCGAACTCCAGCTCGTGCCAGATCGCCTCGATCATGTCGGCGTCGCGGCCAATCAGCCGCGGCGCAAGGTGGTCGGCCAGCAGCCGCATCACCGAGGAGCCGCCGGTGCCGATCGTGTAACTGTAGCCGGTGCCGACCGCGCCGTCGGCATCGGTGATGGTGACGATCGGTGTTTCCTGGCTGACAAAACTCTGGATGGCATCGGTGCGCTTGACCTTCGGCACCAGGTCGACCATCCGCAGTTCGACTTTCTCGATCTTTGCCATGATTTTAACCTCGCAATGTCTTGCCTGTTTCTGCAGAAAACAGATGGGCCTGCGACAGGTCCAGGCTCATCTTGACCCGGTCGCCGGCTTTCAGCGGCTTTGGATTGAGCATGCGCGATACCCAGTCGCTGCCGTTGAATTCGGCGAACACCAGCGTCTCGTTGCCGAGCGGCTCGGTGACGGTCACCGGCAATTCCACCTGGTGGACGTCGACCTCTTCGCCGGAGCTGATGCCGTGCCCCGTCGGATAGATGTCGTCGGGCCTGAGGCCGAACACGACTTTGTCTCCGGTTCCGACATTTGCCTTGAACTGGCTGGGCAGAGGCAATCTCTCGCCGCTGGCGAACAGCAGCTGTCCGTCGTCGACAACCGCCTCATGCAAATTCATCGGCGGCGAGCCGATGAAGCCCGCCACGAAGCGTGTCTGCGGCCGGCGGAAGACCTCGTCGGGTGTGCCGACCTGCTCGATGAAACCGTCACGCATGATGACGATGCGGTCGGCCAATGTCATCGCTTCGACCTGGTCGTGGGTGACGTAGATCACCGTCGACCGGACCTTGGCATGCAGTTTCTTGATCTCGGTGCGCATCTGCGTCCGAAGCTTGGCGTCGAGATTGGAAAGCGGCTCGTCGAACAGGAAGACGTCTGGATCGCGCACAATGGCGCGGCCCATAGCGACGCGCTGGCGCTGTCCGCCCGACAGCTGCGACGGCCGGCGGTCGAGCAATTGGTCGAGGCCGAGAATGCCCGATGCCTCTGCGACGCGGCGGTCCATTTCCTCTTTCGCGGCGCCGGCGATCTTCAGCGAGAAGCCGAGGTTTTCGCGCACCGTCATATGCGGATAGAGCGCGTAGGACTGGAACACCATCGAGATGTTGCGCGAGCGCGGCGGCAGGTCGTTGACCATGCGGCCGCCGATCTCGATGACCCCGTCGCTGATCGCCTCGAGGCCGGCGATCATGCGCAGGGTCGTCGACTTGCCGCAGCCGGACGGCCCGACAAGCGCGATGAATTCGCGGTCGGCGACCTCGAGGTCGATGCCGTGCACCACCGCCACCGGACCATAGCTCTTGGTGAGTTTCTTGAGCGATACAGTTGCCATGTCAGCCTTTCACCGCGCCGGAAGTGAGGCCGCCGACGAGATGTTTCTGGACGATGAAGGTAAGCGTGAGCGCCGGTATGATCATGACCACGGCCAGCGCGCACATGCCGCGCCAGTCGATGGTGAATTCGGCCGTATAGTCGAGCAGGCCGACCGGCAGGGTCTTGGAGTTGATCGAGCGTGTCAGCTGCGAGGCGAGCGCGAACTCGTTCCAGGAGGTGAGGAAGGCAAAGATGCCGGCCGAGGCGATGCCGGGGCCGGCGAGCGGAAACTCGACCTGCCAGAAGGCCTGCCAGCGCGTGCAGCCGTCGATCTGCGCCGCCTCGGCGAGGTCTTTCGGCACCTGGCGGAAAAAGCCGTCGATCAGCCAGACGGTGAAGGGCACGTTGAGTGCGACATAGACCAGGATCAGCCCGAAATGCGTATCGATGATGCCGAGCCGCGCAAAGACGAAGAACAGCGGCAGCGACAGTGCGATGCCGGGCACCGTGCGCGTCAGCATCAGGCCGAGGAACATCGCCGATTTGGCGCGGAAGCGATAGCGCGCAAAGGCATAGCCGCCGGCCATGCCGATGACGATGGCGATCACCGTCGAGGTCACCGAGATGATCAGCGAATTGCGGAAGTAGTCGAGCACCGGAATGCCGCCCTGGCCGACGCCGCTGAACATGGCGATGTAGGCGTCGAGCGAGAGTTGCTGCGGGATCCACACCGGCGGCTTGGCCATGATCTCGACGGTCGGCCGCAGCGACGAGAGCACGATCCAGATGCCGGGCAGGCAGATGACCAGCATGGCCAGGAACAGTCCGATGCCGTGAACGATGCCGAGCGCTTTGTTGCCGACGCGATGCAGGCTGTTCTGGTCCATCCTCACCACTCCGCCGCGATCTGCGTGCGCGCCGCGGCGAGCTTGCGGTAGAAATAGACGGTGAACAGGATGGACAGCAGGATCGAGAAATAGGCCATGGCGTTGGCCATGCCCATCCTGGCGTCGCCGTAGGCGGTGCGGGCGACCAGCGTCCAGACCAGTTCGGTGCGGCCGGCAGGGCCGCCGTCGGTCATGATCTTGACGATGTCATAGGCGCGCGCGACGTCGAGCGAGCGGATGGTCATGGCGATGAAGGCAAACGGCATGATGAACGGCCAGGTGACATAGCGGAATGTCTGCCACGGCGTGCAGCCGTCGACGCGGGCCGCCTCGACCGGTTCGCGCGGCATCGCCAGCAGCCCGGCAAGGATCAGGATCGCGAACACCGAAGTCGACGACCAGATCTCGGCGGTCAGGATGGCGATGAAGGCGAGATTGCCGTCGATTAGCCACGGGATGGCGCGGTCGGTCAGGCCGAGCCCCTGCAGGGCGTTGTTCACCAGGCCGATATTGTCGTTGAACATGAATTTGAACTGGAAGCCGACGAGGATCGGCGAAAACATCATCGGAAACATCATGATGGTGCGCAGAACCCGCTGGCCGCGCGACGCTTTCTCAACCAGCAGTGCCAGCCCGAGCCCGATCAGCATTTCCAGGTTGAGCGCGACCGTCAGCAGCACCACGGTGCGGGCGAAGGCGATCCAGAAAGCGCGGCTGGTCAGGATGGCGACGTAGTTGCGCGCGCCGATGAAGACCCAGAACGTCTCCGGCCTGGTCAGCCGGAACGGTGTGAAGCTGGAGTAGAGCGATAGCAGCAACGGCACCACCACCACCGCCGCCAGCACGATCACCGCTGGCAGCAGGAGCAGCAATGGTGGCGATGGTCTCCAGCCTTTCATGTCGATCCGGTTCTGGTTGGCGCCCGGACACCGAAGGCCGCCATTGGCGAGCTGGGATCAAGACAAAGCGTGTTGCGCATGGTTCGAAAAAAAATGCGGGGCGCCGCTCTTCGATAAGCGCGGCGCCCCTTGGGAGAATGGTCAAAGCTTGCCGGCGTCCTCGAGGATCTGGGTGGCCTTGGCGGCAGCGTCGTCCAGCGCCTGCTTGGAGGTCTTGTCGCCAAGGATGGCGGCCTGCAATTCGGGATAGACGGCGTTGGAGATTTCGATCCATTCAGGTGTCTGCGGCACGGCAAAAGCGTGCTTTGCCTCTTCCTGGAAAGCCGCCAGCACTTCCTTCTTGTAAGGATCGCTGGCCGCCTGCTGGATGTCCCAGTCCCACACCGCCGTGCGGGTCGGCAGTGGGCCGCTTGCCGCCTCGAGCTTCTGGCTGTCCTCATTGGTCAGGAACCAGACCAGCGACGCCGCAGCTTCCTTGCTGGCGCAGTTTTCGGTGACCGAAAATCCGTGGTGCCCCGACCAGCCGGTGCGAATGCCGGCCGATCCCTTCGGCGCCACCTTCACCCCGACATTGCCGGCGACCTTCGACGACTTTGGATCGTTGAAGAAGCCTGCCCAGCCCGGCCAGTCGAGGTTGATGGCGACGGTGCCTGAGGCAAAGCCCTGGCCGAGATCGTCCCATAGATAATTGGTGGTGCCGGCCGGCACCGCCTTGGCCTTATAGAGATTGACGAACCAGTCGAGCGCGTGCACGCCGGCTTCCGAGTTGAAGGCCGGCTTGCCATCCTTGTCGAGGTATTCGCCGCCGTCGGCGATGAGCATCTCGTAAAAGCGGCCGTTGATCGCCTCTTCCTTGCCGGCGAACTGGGTGCCGTAGAAATCGGGCGGGCTGGCGAAGAATTCCGCCTGCTGGGCGACCTCGTCCCAGGTGTCGGGCGGTGTCAGTTCCTTGCCGTACTTGGCCTTGTAGGCGGCCTTCTTGGCTTCGTCCTGGTAGAGGCTCTTCTGGTAGTAGAGCGCCGAGACGTCGAACTGCGCGCGCGGCAGCATTACCAGCTTGCCGTCGAGCGTCGAGGCCTTGATCGTCGACGGCACGAAGGCGTCGATCTCCTCCTTCGGCAGCAGCTTGTTCAGATCGGTGTAGATATCGGGATATTGCGGCGCGAAGGACGAGTGGTTCGAGCCGACGCACCAGTTGATGCTGCCGGAGGCGATATCCGACTTGATTTCCTTGTCGAGCTCGAAATGGTTTTTCTTCGAGATCACGTTGACCTTGGCGCCGGTCAGTTTTTCCCATTCGCCGATGCGCGCGTAGAGCCCTTCATATTGCTGGCCGCCGATCAGCTTGGCGTCGATGGTGACGCCGTCGAATTTACCGGGCAGGTCGGCAGCAAGGGCAGCACTCGCACCCAGTGCGAGCAGCGTTACGCCGGCCGACAGGCCGCAAAACAGTTTCGTCATTGGTATCCTCCCAAGAGTCTGCGTCGATCCATAGCGAGGGCTGATCGGCAGCTTCATTCATATACAAACAAAATATTTATAGGATCGTCAAGCCGAAAGTTCTTCCGGAAGCAACCATTATGCGTATATGAAATGTGAAATTCACTGGAGAAGCCCAATGGCAGAGGACGAGGAAGACGAGCGCTATCGAGCCCCGGCGTTGGACAAGGGGCTCGACATCCTCGAGCTGCTGGCCGGCGTCGACGGCGGCCTGACGCAGGCGGAAATCGCCAAGAAACTCGACCGCAGCCCGAACGAGTTCTACCGCATGCTGGATCGGCTGGTGCGTCGCGGCTACGTCACGCGCCCGGACGGCGACCGTTACTCGCTGACGCTCAAGCTGTTTGGCCTGGCGCAGCTGCACGCGCCGGTGCGCCGGCTGGCTTCGTATGCGACGCCGCTGATGCGCGAACTGGCCGAAACCACACAGCAGGCAAATCAGCTGGTCGTCTTCGACCGCGGTTCCGCGGTGGTGATCGCACAGCAGGAGGCGCCGGATTACTGGGGCATCTCCATCCGCGTCGGCTCGCATATCAGCCTGTTCCACACCGGGTCCGGCCATGTGCTGCTGGCGTTCCGCCCGCCGGGAGAGCGGCAGATGATGATTTCCGAACATCTGCGCAGCACCGACAAGCCACCGCAATCGCCAGAGTTTTTCGCTCGCCTCGATCAGATCCGGGAACGCGGCTACGAGATGATGGCGTCGATGCAGACCGCCGGTGTGTTCAACCTGTCGACACCCGTTCTCGGCTCGGACGGCAAGGCAATCGCCGCACTGTCGATCCCCTACATAACCCTGGTCAACGCACCCAAGGCGCCCGACATCACCAGGACGATAGAGCTGCTGCTGGCAGCGACCGAAAAGCTGTCGCAACTGGCGGGTTCGACCGTCAAGCAATCGAGATGAATTCTTATTTGAATGAAGAATTTCTCCGTGAGATGATCCCGAACTCGCCAAGGAGGAGCGCCGCCATGATCTTCGACACCCATCTGCACCTGATCGACCAGTCCGCGCTGCGCTATCCCTGGCTCTCCGGCGTGCCGGCGCTCAACCGCGATTTCTCCTACGACGAATATGCAGTCCAGGCCCGCCGCGCCGGCATCGAGGGCGCGTTGCATATGGAGGTCGATGTCGATCCAGCCGACATCGAGGCTGAAACCAGCCGTGTCAAAGCGCTAGCGCGGCACAAGGCCAGCTTGCTACGCGGAGCGATTGCCTCCTGCCGTCCGGAAGAGCCAGGCTTTGCCGCCTATCTCGAGCGCGAGCGCGCCGATCCTTTCGTCAAAGGCTTTCGCCGCGTGCTGCACGTCATGCCGGATGAGCTCTCGGAAGGCGCGCTGTTCCGCGAAAACATCAAGCGGCTAGCCGGCAGCGGCCTGACCTTCGACCTCGTCGTTCTACCTCACCAGATCCCCAAGGCGATTGCGCTCGCCGACCTCGCGCCCGATGTGCAGTTCGTGCTCGACCATTGCGGTGTGCCCGACATCAAGGGCGGTTCCGAGCATCCGTGGCGCGAGCATATGGCGGAGATCGCGCGGCGCCCGAACGTCGTCGGCAAAATTTCCGGTGTTGTCGCCTATGCGGATGCCGGATCCTGGACTGTCGATACGCTGCGTTCCTATGTCGAGCACACCATCGCATGCTTCGGCTGGGACCGCGTCGTCTGGGGCAGCGACTGGCCGGTCTGCACGCTTGGCGGCGGCCTTGCGACCTGGATTGCGGCAACGCACGCGCTGCTTGCCGGCACCAGCGCCGATGAGCGGCAAAAACTGCTGTCAGGCAACGCCAAGCGGCTGTGGAGGTTGTAAGCGCCTCAGATCGTCGCCGACACGTGCCGCTCGCGACCGTAGAGCGAAACCAGGAGCACGATGACCAGGCCAAGTGCCGCCTGCACCGTCGAGGGCCGGAAGCCGAGCCCGATCAGCAGCGTGTTGATCTCCGTCAGCACCAGCACACCGGCAACGGTGCCGAAATAGCTGCCGCGGCCACCGACAAGGGCGGCGCCGCCGACCACCACTGCCGCGATCGTCTGGAACAGATAGGGCTGGCCGACATCGCCATAGGCCGAACCGGTGAAGCCGAGCAGCAGCACGCCGGCAGCGGCGGCAAAGAAGGCGCTCGCGGCATAGGTGACCGTCCACATGCGGACCGGATCGATCAGCGCCAGCGGCGCAGCACCTGGATTGCTGCCCAGCGCATAGAGACGGCGGCCGTATGGCGTGCGCGCCAGCACCAGCGCCACCAGCAAGGTCAGTACCGCGACGCATGGCACCAGCCCCGGCACCGGCAGCGGTCCGACCGAACCGCCGATCGAAACGAAGGCGGAAACCGCTGCAGGCGCCGATCCCGATGGAAAGCCGCCGGTCCACAACAGCACGGCACCTTGCACGATCATGCCGACGCCGAGCGTGACGATCAGCGGGTGGATATCGAGCCCACGCGAGATCAGGCCGTTCAGTGCCCCGATCAGTATGGCGAGCGCGACGACGACCGCGCAGACAAGAGCAAAATTCCAGCCGCCGCCGTAGAGCTGTGCGGCAACGACATTGGCAAAGCCGATGATGAAGGGGATCGACAGATCGATGCCGCCGAGAATGACGACGAGGGTCTGGCCGATCGATGCCACCGCCAGCAGCGAGGCGATCACCAACAGTGCCCGAATGGCGAAGGGCTGGGAGTAGCCGGGGATGAGCAAGGTGCCAAGGAGATGCAAGGCGCCAGCGACGGCAAAGGCACCGGCGACGCGGGCATTGGTGGATTGGAACCAGCTCTGGCGCATGCTTCTCAGCCTTTCCGCCCTGATAGCCGCTCCTGCAGCGCCGTCATGATCACGGCCACAACCAGGATCGCGCCATAGGCGATCTGCAGCACATAGGTGGAGACGTTGAAGGCGGTCAGCACGCTCTGCAGCAGGAAGATGTCGATAGCGCCGATCGCGGCCCCGGCGAGCCCGCCGCGTCCGCCGGCAAGACTGACGCCGCCGAGCGCCACCGCGGCAATCGCTATCAGCGTGTAGGTTGGCCCGATATTGGGGTCGGCCGAACCGATCAAGGCGGTCAGCATCAGGCCGGCACAGGCGGCAAGTATGCCGGTCATGACATAGGCGATGAAACGCACTTTGGTGACTGGAACGCCGGCCGTGTAAGCGGCGCGGTCGTCGCTGCCCACCGCCATCAGCTGGTCGTAATAAGGCGTCTGCCGCACCAGCCACCAGAACAGGAAGATCAGCGCCAGCGGCAGTGCCGACCAGGGTCCAGCCATCGCCTTCAGCCAGCCCGGCGCCGGCCCGATCGGCGCCGGCAGGATGGTCAGCGTCATGCCGGTGAGGATCAGATAGGTGCCGAGCGTCGCAACGATCGGCTGGATGCGGACGATGGTCGCCAGAAAGCCGTTGGCGGCGCCGACGATCGCGCCGATCAAAAGCGCCGCCGGCACGATGACCAGCGGCGAAGACATGCCAAGCCTGAGAAACAGCACCTGGATCACCATCGCATTGACGAAGCCCATCAATGGCCCGACGGAAATGTCGATGCCGCCGCGCCCGGCGAGGATTACTGGAGCCGAGGCGAGCGCTGCGCCGATCAGCGGCGCGGCGAGCCCGATCAGCGCGCCCCAGGCGGCAGGATGGAAGCGCGCCGGATTGAGCAGCAGATTGACCGCGATCAGGATCACCAACAGCACTGCCGCAAAGCCAGCGCCGCGCCATCGCGCCGCCATGCGCCGCAACCCGCTCATGCGGCGCGTCCGAACATGGCGGCGATCACCGCATCGCTTTTCATCGCGTCTCCGGTGATTTCAGCCGCCACCTGCTGTTCGCGGAACACCAGCACACGATGGCAAAGCAGCAGGATCTCCTCGATCTCGCTCGACAGGATGACAAGCGCCATCCCGTCCGCCGCAAGGCTGCGGAACACGTCATAAAGGACATGGCGCGTCGCCACGTCGACACCACGCGTGGGATCATTGAGCAGCAGGATCGCCGGTTCCAGCGCCAGTGCACGGGCCAGCAGGATTTTCTGCTGGTTGCCACCGGAAAGCGTGGTGATCGGGGCGTCCGGCCGTGGCGCGATGATCGACAGTCTGTCCCGATAGCTCTCATAGCGCTGCCGCCGCGCGGCGAAGCTGAGCAGGCCAAAACGCATATCGCGCGACAGCGTCGAGACGGCAAAATTGTCGAGCACCGATTGGGTCGGAAAAATGCCGGTGGTGCGCCGGTCGCGCGGCAAATAGGCGATGCCGCCGGCGACCGCCTTGCGGAAATTGGTGATCGCGCGCGCTCCGGTTGGCGCCTCGACGGTCACCTCGCCGCCAGCCGAGCGTTCCAGACCGGCTAGCACTTTCAGGAACCGCTCCTGTCCATGGCCGTCGAGACCTGCAAGGCCGACGATCTCGCCCGGCGCAATGGTTTGCGTCATGGGGCTTGCGCCCGGCGCGATCACCAGGCCGCGCACCGAAAGGCTGGCGCGATCAGCCATGCGCCAGCACCGCCGCCGTGCGTGGCGCCATCGCCTTGAGAAGCTCGGATGCGGTGGACGTGCCGCGTTCCTCAGTCGTCACCACGCTGCCGCCGCGCAGCACGGAAATCCGGTCCGAAAGCGCCATCACCTCGTCCATGCGATGGGTGATGAACAGGATCAGGCAGCCTTCCGAGGCAAGCTTGCGCATCATGGCAAAGACCGCCTCGCGGTCGGCAAAGTCGAGCGCCGCCGTAACCTCGTCGAGGATGAGAATGCGCGGGCTACGGACCACGGCGCGGGCGAGCACCACCAATTGCTGAACCGCAAGCGGCAATTGCCCGGTCAACTGGTCGAGCGGGATCTCGGTCACAGCGAAGCGCTTCAGCACCGCTTGCGCGCATCGCCGCCGCTCGGCGCGCGGCACGGTGCGCGTCAGCAGGCCGTCGAGGCCGAGCAGGATGTTGTCGGTGACCGAACGGTCAGGCGCGATCAGCACTTCCTGGAACACGGTGGCGAACCCGGCGGCCTGGAACGCCGCCGGCGAGAGGCCGGCAAAGGGCACTCCGTCGAGCAGGATCGCGCCGTTGTCCGGCTGGACGATTCCCGACAGCAGCTTGACCAGCGTGCTCTTGCCCGAACCATTCTCGCCCAGGATGGTGTGGATCGTGCCGGCGCGGAATGCGATTGAGGCATCGGCCAGCGCAATCGTCTCACCGTAGCGTTTCGAGATGGCCTGGACTTCCAGCATGAGCAATCCTGATGGAGAAAGCCGGCACCGCTGGTGCGGAGCCGGCTTTCATATCCTACTTGGCGCAGGCGTCCGGCACCTTCGAATAATCCCAGCCCTTGGTCGGTGCCGGATTGGCGAAGTAGGCATCGAGCCATTCCTCCGGCATCGGGTCCTTCGGCGGGACCGGGAAGATCGAGACGGCGTCTGGCGTCATGCAGTCCTTGTACCAGGCGCCGAGGTCGGCATTGTGCACCGGCGGAATCGGGATCAGCAGCGTGTTGAGCTTGGGCTTCTGTCCATCCAGCATGCGCACGCCGACACGAAACAGCGTCTCGGCCGTCCAGTGCGGCAGCACCGCATGGCCTTCGAAGCGGTATTTGTCGGGATTGGCCTTCCAGTAACCGAGCGCATCGCCGGTGATCGAGCCGGTGATCAGTGGGGCGGGGCGGCCGGCCTCGGCAAAGGCCTCGGCAACGACACGGCTTTCGCTGCCCGTCGTCCACACCGCATCGATCGGCGCCGGATTGGTGGCGATCGCCTGCAGAACCGCCGTCTTGGTGACGTTCGCAGTCCAGTTGCCGTTGACGCTGCGCGAGACCTTGAGCTTCGTGTTCTCGGCCAGTGCCTTGTCGGCGCCCTGGCGCTCCTGCACGACGATCGGGTGACCGGCAATGCCTTCGACCAGAAGCACGCTGCCGCCGTCCGGCATTGCTTTGCCGATCGCCGTCATCATGTCGTAGCCCCAGCGCGCATAGTTGGAATCGACGTTGATGGCATTCGGGCTGGTCACCGACCCGGCTGCCGTGATGAAGGGGATGCCGGCTTTGGCTGCGGCATCGATGGCATCGTCCAGCGCCGTCGCCGAGCCGGGGATCGAGGTGATGATCGAGCATTTCTTGTCGATGAAGGCGCGGATCTGGTTGATCTGCTGACTGGCGTCGTTGTTGGAATCCGACACTTCGAAGCTCGCCACGGTGCCGTCGGCGATCAGCCCGTCGACCAGCCGCTTCAACTCCTTGGTGACGGTGACGCGCCACGGATTGCCCTGGTAGGACTCGGAGTGACACCATTTCCACGGCTTTGGCGGCGGCGTGAAATTATCCCAGGCCGACGGCAGCACCTTCTGAGGCGCGCCGTCATATTGTGCCTTCAGTTCGGTCGGCAATCCAGCAATCACGCCCGAAACGTCTTGAGCGCAGGCTATGGTCGTGACCGATGCAAGTGCGGTTGCGGCCATAAGGCCGCGGATCAGGCTGTTCATGTTCTCCTCCGTTCGGTTGTTTCAGGCTCCTCCGCCGGCAACGCCGGACACCTGCGTCGAAAGATTTTCCCGAAACAGGCGATTGAGATCGGCAACGACGCGAGCGGCATTGTGCCCTTCGCTCAGGCCGAGATTGATGCGATCGGACGCCGCCTGCTGGAACGCCATGTAGCCGTCGTGCCGCGGCCTGACCCAGGCACCTTCGAGCGTGGCCCGCGTGTCCTTGTAGAAATTGCCGGTGGCTGCATTGACGGCGGCATCCTCCCAGGCCGCGGCGTGGCCGGGCTGGCCGCCGGCCGACGCATAGGGGCCGCGCTGCACCTCGCCGCTGGTGATCCAGTAAGCGAAGTCGATTGCTGCCTGCCTGGCCTTCGAAAACGCCGACACGGCAATGCCGGTCCCGCCGAGCGCCGAGCCTTTGGGGCCGGCATTGCCCGCGGCCGGGATATCCGCGAAAGCGAGGCGGTTCGCTCGAAACCCGGCGATGGCATAGGAGACATAGCCATAGATCAGCGGTGCGCAGGCGATCCGCGAGACGGATCCGGCCATTTGCTCCAGAACCGCGATCGGATCCATGTCAAGACAGGCCGGGTCGACGAGGGCCGCGATCTCGCGCATCATCTCGAAGACTTGCTTGCCCGTTGCCGGATCCACATGGTCGCCAGGGCCTTCACCGGCGGGCCGGCCGAGATTGCCGGCAAGCGTGTAGAACACCATCAGCGAATGCGGCGGCCTCAGCGGCAACAACACGCGGCCTTGCCGCGCCAGATCGAGCGCATCGGCCCAGCTCGCCGGCGCAGCCGAAAGCATGTCGGGCCGCCATGCCTGCACCTGGCTGGCCGCGTCGATCGGAAACGCCCACTGCCGGCCTTGCCAGTTGTAGCTCGGAAAGGACCGGCCGACACTGCCCGCCGCAAGTGCTGCACGTTCGGCTTCCCGGCCGGCGACATCGAGCGGCGCCAAGCAATTCTCGGCGGTGATCTGGCCGACATGCGGATGATCGATGACGATCAGATCATAGGTACGGGCCAGTTCCTCGACCGGGAAGGATTCGAAATCCTGCAGCGAGCGCTTGTCCCATTCGATAGTGGCGCCGGTCCGTTCCTTCCACAGCGCCGAACAGGCGACCATTGGGTCATAGCCGCGCGGATGGCTCCAGGTCATGCCTTTGAGCGTGACGTCGCTCACAGCCCGAATTCCTCGCGGATTTTTGCGCTGTGCTCGCCGATGCGTGGCGCGGCCCGCTCGACCTTGGCGCGGATGCCGTCGACCCTGAGCGGCGAGCGCGTGGTGAGGATCGAAACGTCATCCTCGCGCGTCACCGTCTGCAACATGTCGAGGACCTGGAAGCCTTCGCTGGCCATCATTTCCGGCCAGGTCAAAACCTTGGCGCACCAGATGTCGGCGGGCTCGAGGATACCGAGCCACTCATCGACCGTCCTGGTCGCGATTTTTTGCGCGATGATTGCCTTGATCTCGTCGCGTGCGGTGAACCATGTCGACGGCTGATCGCGATAGGGCGCAAGCTCTTCGAGCTCCAGAAGGTCGGCGAGCTTCGAGATCGGCGTCATGGCGATCGCCAGATAGCCGTCCTTGGCTGGATAGACGCCGTAGGGCGCCGACAGATAGGCGTGGGCACTGCGGAAGGCCGATCGCCGCGGCAGGCGGCGCCCGTCATTGAGATGGGTGGTCAGCACCTCGAACTGGAAGTCGACCAGCGCTTCGAGCAGGCTGGTCTCGACATGGCTGCCCGTGCCGGTCACACCGCGCCGCACCAGCGCGGCAAGGATGCCTTGCGCGGCGGCAGAGCCCGCCAGCATGTCGGCGATCGCCAGGCCGAAAGGGACCGGTCCCTGGTCCTCGTCGCCGTTGAGCCACATCACGCCGGAACGGGCTTGCGCCAGCAGGTCCTGCCCGGGTCGCTTGACCCAAGGGCCTTCCTCGCCATAGCCACTGATCGAGGCGTAGACCAGGCGCGGATTGATCTTGCGCACCGCCTCGTAATCGAAGCCCAGTCGTTCGATGACGCCGGGCCTGAAATTCTGGATCAGCACGTCGGCCTTGGCCAGCAGGCCGCGCAGTGCCGCAAGATCGGCCTCGTCCTTCAAGTCGATTGCAAGGCTTTCCTTGGCGCGGTTGATCGCATGGAAAATGGTGGAATCGCCGCCGATCTCGGTGTCGCTGAGATAGAGCCGGCGCGACAGGTCGCCGCCATCCGGCCGTTCGATCTTGATGACGCGGGCGCCGAGGTCGAGCAGTCTGAGCGAGCAGTAGGGCCCGGACAGGAACTGGCTCATATCGACAACGATGAGCCCGGTCAGCGGCAGTTCGGCAATGGCAGCCATTGCCTATTTCTCCGTCTTGCCGGCGAAATCGGCCGGATTGCGGTACTTCACCGTCTGCAGGTGCTCGCAATAAAGCACGAGCTCGCCTTCACCCTTGAAGACTTCATAGCTGGCGCGGATCAGCCCCATCTCCGTGTATTTTGGCTTCTTGTCGAGGTTGGAGCGGATCGAATAAATCGTGTCGCCGATGAACACGGGCTTGATGAAGCGCAATTTGTCGTAGCCATACGAAAAGGCGTTGATGCAATTGGTGGCGACGAGCCCGAGCCCGGCCGAGAACACGAAGGCGCCAGCGACCAGCCGCTTGCCGAAAATGCCTTCCGTTTCGGCAAACATCTGGTCCTGCACGTATGGATGGATGTCGAGCACCAGCGTGTTGAAGAGATGGCTGTCGCCCTCGGCAATGGTCCGGCGCAGCGAACGGATCTTCTGGCCGACCGGCCAGTCTTCGTAGAACCAGTTCTCCGCGTTCCAGACGGGAAGGTCGGCGTGATCCCTAGGCATGTTGGCGGGGTGTGTCGATGCCACGCCAACGGTCGGCGCGAAGCCGCTCATGACGACTTCCTCTGGGAGCGGGAATCGTCCATCAGGGCGCGCCGCAGACCAGCGAAATGCATGATCGATCCTCCCGTCAATCTTCTTTTGTGAATAGTATTTTCACATATGGGGTTGTGTTGCAAGCGAGTCTCGGCGAAATTTTGCCCGCTCCGTCGCGGCCAATGCCGGCGGAACAAGGGAGGAAGTGATGCAGAATGCCTGTCTGGTTTTCGTCGGCAGCCTCAATCGCGACGCCCCGTATTTTCAGGGCGCGCGCGGTGTCGGGCTCAGTGTCTACAGTTTCGACGAGGAGACGCTCGAGACGCGGAAACTGGCCGAGACAGGTGACGTCGACAATCCGACGTTTCTGTCGGTGACGCCGGACGGCTCCCAGATCTATGCCAATTCCGAAGTGTTCGCCTGGCGCGAAGGCGTGGTCTCGGCCTACCGCTTCGACAGGCAGACCGCCGCGCTTTCCTACATCAACAAGCAGCCGACCCTTGGCAGTATCACGGCGCACAACACCATCACGCGCGACGGAACGAAGCTGCTGGTCGCCAATTACGGCATCGGCGAAGGCGGCCCCGATCGTTCGGTCGTGGTTTACGGGCTGCGCGAGGATGGCGGCCTGACCGCGCCATTGTCGAGCGTCGCCCATGCCGGAACTGGTCCCGACACAGCTCGTCAGGAACGCCCCCATGCTCACAGCGTCACCGAGACGATTAGCGGCGGCGTGGCGGTCGTTGCCGATCTCGGCATCGACCGGCTTGTCTCGTACCGCATCGGGCCTGACGGCAGCCTGACCAGACTGGCGGAGTCGGTGCTTGCCTCAGGCGCCGGCCCACGCCATGTGGCGCTGCATCCGGGTGGGCGCTTCGTGTTCGTCATGAACGAGCTGGATTCGACGGTCGTCTCGCTGGCGCTGGACGAAGGATCAGGCAAGCTTACGGTGATCGACAGCAAGCCGGCCGTGCCGCCCGAGGCGCGCGACGGCAATCACTGCGCCGACATCCAGATCTCGCCTGACGGCCGCTTTCTCTACGGCTCCAACCGCGGCCATGACAGCATCGTGGTGTTTTCGATCGACCAGCAAACCGGCAGGCTTGCCCTTGTCGGCTATACGCCTTGCGGCGGTGCCACGCCGCGCAATCTGGCACTGACGCCCTCGGGCGGCCATCTGTTCTCGGCCAACCAGAATGCCGACCGCATCTCGATTTTCGCCCGTGATGCCGCAACCGGCCGGCTGAGCGACACCGGCCGCTCCATCGACATCGGCACACCGATGTGCGTGAGGATCGTGCGTTGACGTGATCTCAGAACTCGAGCGCCTGCCTGAGTGCCGGGCCGCTCCTGACGCGCAGATCGAGGTCGGCTTCGATATGGTCGATGTGGTGCAGCATCAGCGCGCTGGCGCGTTCGGCATTGCCATTTTCCAGCGCCTCGAGGATCTGCGTGTGTTCGTTGTGGCCGCAGCTCGAGATGCCCGAGCGGCCATAGAGTGCGATCACCAGCGATGAACGAGCGACCAGCTCCTCCATGAAGCGCTGCAGGATGACGTTTCCCGCGACCGACGCCAGAAGCAGGTGAAAATCCCCCGACGCCTTGATCTCCGATCGCCTTGCGTTCGGTCCGCGTTCGGCGATGAAACGGCCTTCTTCGTCGAGCTGGGCCTTGAACGCGGCGACATGTGCCGGCGTCATCCGTCCGGCGGCGGCAATCGCGATGCCTGGTTCGATGAGGCGGCGCGAAGCAAAAACCTGCCGCGCCTCCTCCGGCGACGGATTGGCGACGAAGGCGCCGCGATTGCGCTCGGTACGCACCAATCCCTCGAAGGAAAGCATCTGCAGTGCGGCGCGCGCCACGGTGCGACTGACATCGAACAGCGTGCCGACTTCGCCTTCGGAAAGCTTGGTTCCCGGCGCCAGCCGGCGATCGACGATCGCGTCGCGCAACTGGTCGCGGATCGCCTGCGCGCGATCCTCGTTGGCGGCCTCGATAGCAGGGAAAGTCTGGTCGGCAATGTTCATGGCGGTGATCCTGCGTACTTCTACCCTGAATCGCATCGCTTGGACGAGAGACAAAGTGAATACAGGGATGAAAAAGATTGCATACGATTTTTGCGAGGATCGGCGGCAATCGCCTATAATTTGTGCATTGCACAAGGATGCCGTATCGGCAGCCACGTAGATGCAGCCCCGATTTCTTCGAGGATTCAGTCGGTTGGTGCGGCGGCGCGCAACTGGCACGCATGATGCTTTGGCTAATCCGACCAAAGGGGAAGCTGGATGTCCAAAGCCGCCGAAATCGACATTGTGTCCGTTTCGAAAGTCTATGGCGCGACGACTGCTGTCGAAGGGATCAGCCTGAAAATCCCTGCGGGTACCTATTGCTGCCTGCTCGGTCCCTCCGGCTGTGGCAAGACCTCGACGCTGCGCATGATCGCCGGGCACGAGAGCATATCGAGCGGCGACGTGCGTCTCGGCAACACAGTGGTCACCGACCTGCCGCCGGCCAGGCGCGGCACCGCCATGATGTTCCAGTCCTACGCACTGTTTCCGCATCTCGACCTGATCGACAATGTCGCGTTCAGCCTGAAGATGAAAGGCGTCGGCAAGGAGGAGCGCCGCGCCAAGGCACTCGACATGCTGAAGCTGATGCAGATGGAAGCCTATGCCGGCCGCCGTCCGGTGCAGCTTTCCGGCGGCCAGCAGCAGCGCGTTGCTCTCGCCCGCGCGCTGATCACCGATCCCGAGGCGCTGTTGCTCGATGAACCGCTCTCGGCACTCGATCCGTTCCTGAAGATCCGCATGCGGGCCGAACTGAAGAAGCTGCAGACGTCGCTCGGCATCACGTTCGTCCACGTCACCCACAGCCAGGAAGAGGCGATGGCACTGGCCGACCTGATCGTGGTCATGAACGACGGCCGTATCGAGCAGGCGGCGCATCCCCGCATCGTGTTCGAGCGGCCGGCCACCGCCTTCGTCGCTCGTTTCATGGGCGACCACAATGTCATCTCCGGCCGCGTCAGCGGCAGTCGCGACGGCATGGTCGTTTTCGACGTGCCCGGAGGCGTCGCGCTCGCCGCGAGCGGGCAGGGCAGGGAGACCGGGGAACCCATCGACATCGCCATTCGCACCGACCACGTGCGCATCGGTGAGCCGCCGGCAGCCGGGCTCGGCTTCACCGGCATCGTTTCAAACGTCGAGTACCGCGGTTCGACCGTGAAGCTCTCGGTCAATGGCGCCGGCATCGAGGATTTCACGGTGATCGTCGACGACACCAGCTTCTTCGCCAGGCCGGTTGCTGTCGGCGACGCCGTGCCGATCGCCTGGGACGCTGAGGACGCGATCGTCCTTGGCCGTCTCGATTCCTGAAACCCAGCATAACCAATCAAAACAGGGGAACTGAACATGACCAACACCACCGACAAGAAGACTGGAATATCGCGTCGTTCGCTGCTCAAGACAGGTGCCGCCGCCGTCGGTTTCGCCGCCGGTTCCGGCGCCATATCAGGCTTTCCGACCATCTGGGCGCAATCGAACATCACGCTGCGCCAGTTCGGCACCGGCGTGTCCAACCTCAATGCCATCGCCGACAAGTGCAAAGCCGACCTCGGCATCACGCTGGAGATGACGGCAACCGATTCCGACGCCGCCGCGCAGCGCGCCGTGACGCAGCCCGACAGCTACGACATCGCCGACATCGAATACTGGATCTGCAAGAAGGTGTTCCCGACAGGCGTCCTGCAGCCGATGGATGTCACCAAGCTGAAATATTACGACGAGCTCGTGCCGCTGTTCAAAACCGGCAAGCTGACGCCGGACAGCGTCATCGCCCAGGGCACCGCGCCGCATACGGTCGGTTACGTCGAGGCGCAGGACAGCAAGGTCTTCGCCAAGGCACCGACCAATTGGTTCACCATGGTGCCGACGATCTACAATGCCGATACGCTTGGCATCCGCCCCGACCTCGTCGGCCGTGACATCACCACCTGGGCCGACATCATGGATCCTGCCTTCAAGGGCAAGACCGCTATCCTCAACATCCCGTCGATCGGCATCATGGATGCGGCAATGATCATGGAAGCCACAGGCAATATCAAATATGCCGACAAGGGCAACATGACCAAGGAGGAGATCGACAAGACAATCGACTTCCTGATCAAGGCCAAGCAGGACGGCCAGTTCCGTGCCTTCTGGAAGTCCTTCGACGAAAGCGTCAACCTGATGGCTTCAGGCGAAGTGGTGATCCAGTCGATGTGGTCGCCGGCCGTGGCCGCGGTCCGCTCCAAGGGCATCGCGTGCCGGTTCCAGCCGCTCAAGGAAGGCTACCGGTCCTGGGGTGGCGGGCTTGGCCTGGCAGCCCATCTCTCCGGCGCCGAACTCGATGCCGCCTATGAATACATCAACTGGTACACGTCCGGCTGGGTTGGCGGCTATCTCAACCGCCAGGGCTATTACTCGGCCAACATGGTGTCGGCCAAGAAGTTCATGTCCGAGGACGAGTGGGGCTACTGGATCGAAGGCAAGCCGGCAAAGGGCGATATCCTGTCGCCGGACGGCAAGGTCATGGAAAAGGCCGGCGCCGTGCGTGACGGCGGCTCGTTCGAAGAGCGCATGGGCAAGGTCGCCTGCTGGAACTCGGTCATGGACGAAGACCGCTACATGGTGAAGCGCTGGAACGAGTTCATCGCTGCTTGATGCAGCCGGGCAACAACTGAGATGCCTCATTCCTTCCCACCCCCCTCTGTCCTGCCGGACATCTCCCCCGCAAGGGGGGAGATTGCGCCGTCATTTCTGCTTTCGCCAATCTCCAAGGTTTCAAAAGGAGAGCCAGCGGCGAAATTGCTGATCTCCCCCCTTGCGGGGGAGATGTCCGGCAGGACAGAGGGGGGTGGGAAGGATCACGGTTTGCCAGATTATCGGCCTTGTGCGACACCTTTGGGCTGTTCCAGATGACAGTGGCACTCGATCAGCCCGCAACCATTGCCACAAAGCCGGCCAGACATAAGCACTCCTTTGCCGGCGTCGCACCCTATCTCCAGGCGGCACCGCTGGCGCTGATCCTCGGCGCGTTCCTCCTGCTGCCGATCCTGATGATCGCCGTGGTCTCATTCTGGGACTACGATTTCGCGGCGATGTATCCGGATTTCCTGACCACCAACTACGCCGACACGCTCGGCTCCTGGGTCACCTGGAAAACCTACCTGAACACGCTGAAATACGCCGCCATCGTCTGGGCGCTGACGCTGTTCATCGGTTTCTGGGTCGCCTATTTCCTCGCCTTCCACATCAGGACCACGGCCATGCAGATGGTGCTGTTCCTTGTCTGCACGGTGCCGTTCCTGACCTCCAACATCATCCGCATGATCTCGTGGATTCCCGTGCTTGGCCGCAACGGCCTGGTCAACTCGACGCTGGTGCAAATGGGGCTGATCCCGAAGCCGATTGAGTGGCTGCTCTATTCCGAATTCGCCGTGGTTCTGGCCATGGTGCATCTCTACACGCTGTTCATGGTGACGCCGATCTTCAACACGCTGATGCGCATAGACAAGTCGCTGATCGAAGCCGCACGCGATGCCGGCGCTTCCGGCTGGCAGGTGCTCTGGAACGTCGTCATTCCGCTCGCCAAGCCCGGCATGGCGATCGGCACCATCTTCGTCGTGACGCTGGTGATGGCCGACTTTTCGACGGTGCAGGTGATGTCCGGCGGGCAGAGCGCCTCCGTCGCGCTAATGATGAAGAACCAGATGTCGCTGCTGCAGTATCCGGCGGCGGCTGCCAACGCCGTCGTGCTCTTGGTGCTGGTGCTGCTGATGGTCGCGGGTATCCTGCGCATCGTCGACATTCGCAAGGAGCTGTGAGGCCATGAGCCGCGACAAGCGCAGCCTTGAATTCTATGTGTTGGCGGCGTTCTTCGCGCTTTTCGTGCTGTTCCTCTACGGCCCGCTTTCGGCGATCCTGATCCTCTCTTTCCAGGGCGAGAATGGCGGTCTGACATTCCCGCTGAACGGCGTCTCGCTGCACTGGTTTGCCAACCTGTTCGAGCGCCAGGCGGTCGGCGACTTCGGCGGCAGCTTCAGGCGCTCGCTCGTCCTTGGCCTGATGGTGATGGTGGTGACTGTTGTCGTGTCGTTGCTTGCCGGCCTCGCCTTCCGGCAGAAATTTCGCGGCGCAACCGCACTGTTCTATCTGGCCGTCGCCAGCCTCGTCGTGCCCTCGATCATCATCAGCCTCGGCATTGGCGTCGTCTTCCAGCAGATCGGCTTCCGCCCCGCCTGGTACACGTCCGCTTTCGGCGCCCATCTGACCTGGACCTTGCCTTTCGGCGTGCTGATCATGTTTGCTGTCTTCAACCGGTTCTCGCCGGCCTATGAGGAAGCCGCGCGGGATCTCGGAGCATCGTCCTGGCAAACCTTCGCCCATGTCGTGTTGCCGATGATCGCACCCAGCCTGATCGGCGTCGGCCTGTTCGGCTTCACTCTGTCATATGACGAGTTCGCCCGCACGCTGATGACCTCGGGCACGTTCAACACGCTGCCGCTCGAAATCTACGGCATGACGACCAATGTGACGACACCGGTGCTCTATGCGCTGGGCACAGTGACGACCGTGTTTTCCTTCCTGGTGATCTTGCTGACGCTCGGCGCGATCGTCTATGTCGGCCGCCGCCGCGAGCGTGCCTGACAGTGCAGATCCTCGTCGTCAATCCGAACACCACCGCCAGCATGACCGAGACTATTGCGGCGGCGGCCCGATCGGTCGCTGCTCAATCGACGACGATCGTTGCCGTCACCTCGTCGATGGGACCGGTGTCGATCGAAGGCTATTACGATGAAGCACTTGCCGTGCCCGGCCTGCTGGTGGAGATCGCTGCCGGCGAACGCTCGGGCGCACAGGCTGCGATCATTGCCTGTTTCGACGACACCGGCCTCGATGCCGCGCGCGCCATGGCCAACATTCCGGTCATCGGCATTTGCGAGGCATCGCTCAGCACGGCCTCGTTCATCGCCCAGCGCTTTACCGTCGTCACCACCACTGGACGTTCGCGCGTGCCGGTCGAAGGGCTGGTGCAGCGCTATGGCATGGCGGGGCGCGCGCGCGTGCGCGCTGCCGATATCCCGGTTCTTGCCCTCGAAGATCCGGCGTCCGGCGCACTCCCCAGGCTGCGCAACGAGATTGCGCGCGCCATAGACGAGGATCGCGCCGAGGCGATCGTGCTCGGCTGCGCCGGCATGGCCGATCTGGCGGCGGCGCTGCAGCGGGAATTCGGGCTTCCAGTCGTCGACGGCGTCGGCGCGGCGGTGAAACAGGCCGAGGCATTGATCGCGCTTGGCCTGACGACATCCAAGCGCGGCGCCTATGCAAGCCCATTGGCAAAGCCCTATCATGGCGCGTTGAAATCCTTCGCGCCTGGTGCCGCCGAGTGATCGCAATGCCCCGAACGATCCGAACGCTCGCGCTTGAAGAAGTGCAAACCCTTGTCGATTGGGCGGCGGCGGAAGGCTGGAACCCCGGCCTCGGCGACGCCGCGCTGTTCCAGGCAGCCGACCCGCAAGGCTTCATCGGCGCCTTTGTCGACGGCGAACTGGCGGCCGGTATTTCGGCCGTTGCCTATGGCGACGATTTCGGCTTCATCGGCCTCTACATCTGCCGGCCGGACAGGCGTGGCCAAGGCCACGGTAAGGCCGTCTGGGATGCCGGCATGGCGCGGCTCGGCAACCGCACGATCGGCCTCGACGGTGTCGTCGAACAGCAGGCCAACTACCGCAGCATGGGTTTTGCATCGGCCTACCGGACGGTCCGGTGCATGGGGTCGCCCAATGTCCCGGCAGCTGCCGGCAACGACATTCGCGCCATAGGGCCGGAGCTCGTGCCGGACATACTGGACTATGACCGCCGCTTCTTTCCCGGCCCGAGGCGATCCTTCCTGGAACACTGGCTGCGCCCGCCGCATATGGCGCTTGCGATCATCAAGGACGGCGCCATTGCGGGATACGGTGTCGCGCGCCAATGCCGGGACGGCTACAAGATCGGCCCGCTCTTTGCCGACGATCTGGACGCGGCAAGCCATCTCTTTACCGCGCTCGCGCACATGTCCGGTCCTGGAAACGTCCATCTCGACGTTCCCGAAACCAGCGGACAATTTGCAGATTTGCTGTCGTCCGCCGGCCTTCAACCGGGCTTCGAGACCGCTCGAATGTACAAGGGAAGGGCGCCGCAGCTCATGCAGTCCGGGGTTTTTGCGATAACGACGCTGGAGTTGGGGTGAGGCGGTGCAGCCGACGTCTAGCGCGCAAGGTCGAGCAACAGGAATACGTGGTCTATTTTTCCTGAACTGAAATGCCGGTATCGTCGATACGAAGTTCCACGCCTTTCGGCTTAGTCTCCTCGCGATAAACGTAAATGCCCAAGGCAATGACGGCGACGACCAAAGCGCCGATGATGAGATAAAGATAGTTCTGCTTCATCCGCTGTCGTTAACAACATGATTTGAGCGAGTCTAGCAGTTCGAGATCAGGACGGCGGACGGACACGCACGATCAGCCCCGGTAATCCTAAGCGCGCGGCGAGGGCGAGCTAGCCTGCCTCGTCCAGCCGGTCGCGCAGCATGCTCCAGGGGAGCAACACGTTTGGCGCATGCCGCATCAGGCTACGGAACGGGATTGGCGACGGCGGTCCAAACGGTAGCGGCAAATCCTGAGGCTTTGTTCCATCAGCCCAATCCGCAAGCACCTTGCCCATGGCAGTGGTCATGGCGATTCCGCGCCCATTACAGGCAAAGCCCGCGATCAGGCCGGGGCCGAGATCGACGAGGTGTGGCAGGAAGTCGGGCTCGACTGCAGCCATCCCCGACCAGCTGTATTCAAGCGGCGGGATTTCCTGGAGATGGAGCTGCTTCGCTAGCCGCCGCCAGATCGCCCGCGGCACCCGCGTGTCGGCACCGGGGCCAAAAACATGCATGCCGCCGGTGATCAGCCTGTTTCCGCTGTCGAAGCGGAAGGTGAAAAGATTGCGCCTGGTGTCGCCGACGCCTTGCCCGCCCGGAAGCAACCGGGTGCGTACTTCGCGCGGCAGCGGCGCCGTCGCGATCTGGAAGATTTTCAGCGGGATGTAGGTTCGCTGCAGCGTGCGCTCGAGATGTCCGCCATAGGCGTTGGTGGCGATCAACACTTTTCCGGCGCGCACCGAGCCGGAGGCCGTCTTCAAAACCCAGCCATCCCCTGTGCGACCGATCGATGCAACGCGCGTATGCTCGAAGATGCGTGCTCCGGCTTTTTCCGCCGCGTCGGCCAGCCCGCGCGCATATTCGACCGGGTTGAGGACACCGCCCAACCTGTCCATCCAGCCGCCGAGATAGCCGCGAACACCGGTCAGCTCTTCGACCGCCTGACTATCCAGCCCAACAGTCGGTCTTCCGCGTCGTGCCCATTGCTCGGCGCGCGATCTGGTCTTTTGCAAAGCGGCCGGCGAATGGGCTGGTTGTATCCAGCCGCTCTGGACGGCATCGCATTCGATGGCATGCCGCTTGATCAGGTCGAAGACGAGGTCGGCGCTGCCGGCGGCGAAATCGACAAGGCGTTCGCCGCGTTCGGGTCCGAGCTGGGCAATGATATCGTCCGGGTCCCGCTTGGCAAAATTCGGCACCACGAAGCCGGCATTCCTGCCGGTCGCGCCCCAGGCGATGAGTTCCGCTTCGAGGACGACGACCGAGATGCCTTTTTCGGCGGTGTGCAGCGCTGTGGAAAGGCCCAAGAATCCGCCGCCGACAATCGCCAGATCGACATCGAGTGGGCCTTCGAGGGCGGGCCGTTCGCGGCGATTGCGGCCGACGGCGTGCCAGAGGGAAAGGCCGGAAGACCCGGCAACGTCGATCATGACGTTGTTCCGCTCTCACCCGTAGTCACTCGGACACGCTTGCCGAAGCTTGGACGCCGCGGCCTGCCGCCGAACAGGCCATTCGGCCTGACCAGCAGGATGACGCACAGCATCACGCCGATGGCGACGATCTGCAGCGAGGCGGCGCGGGCCTGTTGTTCGGGCGAGAACAACATACTGGTCAAGGCTCCTGATCCGGCCCATATCGCCCAGACCAGGATGCTGCCGGTGACGGCGCCGATATTGCTGCCGGAGCCACCGACGATCAGCATCACCCAGACCTGGAAAGTCAGCGCCGGCAAATAATTGTCCGGAGCGATGAAGCCGGTGAAATGCGCCTGCAGCGCACCGGCAAGCGCCATGATGGCGCCGCCGACGGCAAAGGCCTGGACGCGGTAGAACCGCGCGCTTTTGCCCAGGGATATCGCGGCCCGCTCATCCTCGCGAAGCGCCTTCAACACGCGCCCCCACGGGCTGCGCGACAGATGCTCCAGCGCGAGATAGACGATCAGCGTCACTACCGAGACGACGGCAAGGTTCGACAGATTGAACAGCAACGGCGTTTCGGCGAGGTCGCCGAAGGGACGCGGGATGAAGCCGATGCCGAACGGGCCGCCGGTCAGCGTCTGGGCATTGAGCGCTACCAGTTGCACGACGACGGCGACGCCGAAAGTAGTGATCGCCAGATAGTCCGATCTCAGGCGCAGCGTGGCAATGCCGGTAATGGCGGCCGCGACGCCGCCAACGACCATTGCACCGAGCCAGCCGACAAGGATAGGCAGACCGAAGCCGCCCAGTCGCGCGGCATCGTCGGGCGTGGTCAGCAACGCCGAGGTGTAGGCGCCGATGGCAACGAAGCCGGCGACCCCGACATTGAAAAGCCCGGTCAGCCCCCATTGCAGGTTGAGCCCGAGCGTGATGAGCGAAAAGATCAGCGCGGTGGTCAGGAAGAAGGCGCCGTAGCCGAGCAGATCCATCAGCGTTCCCTCACTCCGAAAAGGCCGATGGGCCGCACGAACAGCACCGCCATCAGGATGATGAACGAGACGGCCGCCCGCCATTCGGCGCCGATCAATTGCACGGCACCCGCTTCGGCCAGACCGATGATCAGGCCGCCGAGAACGGCCCCGGGCACGCTGCCGATGCCGCCGAGGATGGCGGCCGCGAACATCGGCAGCAGCATCTCGAAACCCATGAATGGGCGGATCTGGATGAGAATGCCGATCATGACGCCGGCGACGCAGGCCAGCGCTCCGCCGATGATCCAGGTGACGCGCACCACCCTGGCGACGTCGATGCCGACCATGCGGGCAAGTGCTGCGTTCTGGCTCAACGCCTGCATCGAGCGGCCGGTCTGGGTCCGCGTCATCAGGAGATGCACGCCGAGCACCAGAACGGCGGTCAGCAGCAGCAGCGCGATCTGGTCGGGGGTAATGCGAATGCCGAAGCCTATCGGCATCGCGATCTGGATGGCCCGGCTGAAATAGGTCGGACGCGAGGTGAAGATGAATTCGAGTAGGCTTCTCAGCGCCATCGAGGCGCCGAAGCTCGCCATCACCACGATGATCGCCTGGCCCTTGGCTCGCAGCCGCGCGAACAGCACCATGTCGAGCGCTAGCGCCAGCAGGCCGGTGGCCGCCATGCCGATGATGAGCGCGGCGATCAGCGGCCAGCCGAAGGAGAGGGGAGCGATCGGCGCGATCTTGCCGAACATCGCGCCGATGGCGCCAACCACGGCGAGCGTCGCATAGGCGCCCCAGGCCATGAAGTCGCCATGGGCGAAGTTCGAGAAGCGCAGGATTGAATAGGTGAGTGTCACGCCGATGGCGCCGAGGCCGATCATCGAACCCGCAAGCAGTCCGTCAACGACAAATTGCAGGTTCATGCCGCGCCTCCTTTCCCAAGTTTGGGGCGGCGCTGGCCAAGGTAGAGCTCGGCGACGACAGGATCGTTCCAGAGCTCGGAGGCGATGCCCTGGTGCCAGTCCTTGCCCTCGACCAGCACATAGGCGCGGTCTCCAATGGTAAGCGCTGCCTTGGCGTTCTGTTCGACCAGCAGGATGGTGACGCCGGACTTGCGGATGCCGGCCAGCATCTCGAACACCATCGCCACGAATTTCGGCGACAGGCCGGCCGACGGCTCGTCGAGCACCAGCACCTTGGGATGGACGATCAACGCCCGCGCGACCGCCAGCATCTGCCGCTGTCCGCCCGAGAGATTGCCCGCGGCCGTTCTGCGCTGACGGGCGAGATCGGGAAAGGCCGCATACATTTCCGCGATGCGGGCAGGGACCTCGCGCGGCTTCAGGATGCCGCAGGCGACCTTGAGATTGTCCTCGACGGACATCAGCGGGAAGATGTTCTCTGTCTGTGGCACGAAGGCAAGGCCAAGGCGGACCATGGTGTGGGCGGGCGACGCCGTGATATCTTTGCCGTCCAGCAGAACCGTGCCGCCGGTGACAGGGACAAGGCCGGCGATCGCCTTGATAAGGCTCGACTTGCCGGCGCCGTTGGGACCGAGAACGACGACGATCTCGCCTTGGTCGACGGTGATCGAAGCGCCGCGCACGATCGGAACGCCAGGCTCGTAGCCGGCTTCGAGATCGCGGACATCAAGTACCGTTTGTCTCATGCCGCGCCCCCGAGGTAGGCCTCGATGACGCGCGGGTCGCGCGCCACCTCGTCCGGGGTGCCTTCGCACAGCAGTTGCCCGCTCGCCATGACCAGCACGCGGTGGCACAGCCGCGTCACCATGTCGATATTGTGCTCGATCAGCAGGAAGGTGATGCCGCGCGCATTGATGTCGCGGATGCGGTCGATAATGATCTCGAGCAGGGTTGCGTTGACCCCGGCCGCCGGCTCGTCGAGCAGGATGATCGCCGGGTCGGCCATCATGACGCGGGCGAGTTCGAGCAGCTTGCGCTGGCCGCCGGAAAGCACCCGCGCCGGTTCATGTGCGAGGCGGGCAAGCGTCACGAGTTCGAGCAGCTCGATGGCCCTCGTCTCGGCCGTCCGCTCTTCGGCGGCGACCCGCCGAGGTGTCAGGAAGTTGGCGAGCAGTCTTTCGCCGGCCTGTCCCTGCGCGGCCAGCATGACGTTTTCGATCAGCGTCAAGTTGGGCAGCGGCCGAGGAATCTGGAAGGTGCGGCCAAGGCCGCGGCCGATGCGGCGATGGGCTGCCTCTCCCGAAACGAGTACGCCATTGAGAAAGATTTCGCCGCTGGTCGGCAGGATGCTGCCGGCCAGCAGGTCGAACATCGTCGTCTTGCCGGCACCGTTCGGGCCGATAAGGCCGAGTATTTCGCCCGGCTGGACGTCAAACGAGACATTGTTGACCGCGACAAGGCCGCCAAAACGCCGGACGACATTTCTGGCTGTCAGAACCGGCGTACGGGTGTCCGCCCTCTGTTGTGCGGTTGTGTCACTCATGGAACCCTCTGGCCGAAAGCGATCGTCGCCGCCTTCTGGTTTTGATTTGTGATCACACTTGCTTTGATCACGCTATTCGGCTTTAATTTCTTCCGCAAGCCGAAAACGGCCAAGACCGGGACTGCCCATGCAGAAGGCCGCCATCGAACGGAACAACGAAACGCTCGCAGCCCAGCTTACGCCGGTCGGCCGCGAGACTGTGCAGGATCGCGTCTATTCGGAGCTGCGTCGCGCCTTGATCGGCGGCCTTTTTGAGCCGAGCCAGGTTCTGACCATCCGCGGCCTCGCCGATGCGCTGGTCACAAGCACCATGCCGGTGCGCGAGGCGCTCGGACGGCTGATCACGGAAAAGGCGCTGGAGGCGCTTCCCAACCGCTCCGTGCGCGTGCCGCCGATCACGCTGGAGCGTATCGACGATCTCTTGCGCGCCCGCTCTTTGATCGAGGGCGAAGCGATCGCGCTGGCCGCCACGCGCATGAACCCGCGCCAGATTGCTTCGGTCGAGGCCATGCTCGGCGAGTGGGACGAGATGCGGGCGCTGAAGCACAAGAAGGACATCGACCGCGAGGCGACGCTCAACCAGAGCTTCCACTTCGAGATTTACCGCTGCTGCGGTTCCGCCGTGCTGATCCCGATGATCGAGAGCCTGTGGCTGCAATCAGGACCCTGCATCCGCGTTGCCATCTATGCCTTTTCGGATGCCGGCGAAGTCGATACCGCCCACTACCATCGCAGCATCGTCGCAGCGCTTGCGAGGCAGGATGCGCAAGCGGCGCGCGAGGCGCTGGTGGCCGACATCAGCCGGCCCTTCGCCTTCCTGCGCGACAAGCTGCAATCGGCGAAAGGCCAGACATGACCATGCCCGCTATCAGGATCACCGAGCCACGCTCGGAGCTTTCGGTGACGGCGCTGCTGTTGCCTGAAAAGGCGCCCGACAACGCTGCCTTCCTGCTGGCCTATCTCGACAAGCCGCGCGTCGTTGCCGGCATCCATGCGATGTGGACGGGGCCGGAAATCTCCTGCCCGGTTCCATCAGCGGATATTGAGGGCCAAGCCTATGCCAGGCCGTTGCCGGCGGAGAATGCAACGCTGACGCCGCAGCCGGGCGACATCGTGCTATCCTACGTGCCGCCCCGCATGTGGGGCGGCAGTCCGAATGCGATTTTCGACATCGGCTTGTTTTATGGCCAGGGGGCGCGCCTGCTGTTCCCGATCGGCTGGCTTGCCGGCAGCGTGGTCGCGCAGGTGCGTCCCGAGGAGCGCGACCGGTTCGCCGCCACCTGCGGTGTGATCCGCCGCAACGGCGCTTGCGATATCACCTTCACGCGTGTGGAGATCTGAATGGCCGGACCAGACGACAGTTTTGAACTCTTCGACCTTCGCGTCGAGGCGGTCATTCCTGAGGGCAAGCCGATCTATTGCGGCGCCAAATCAGGTGATTATTTCGAGCTCAAGGGTGAGATGCTGTCGATGCCGGCGGGGCAGGGTTTTTCGATCTATTCCATCGCGGCTGTGTTGCCGCTTCTAGCAGCAAAGCAGCGCCCGACCCACAGGAACGACTGGATGACGTCGGACGCCGAGATCGCCTGTCCCGATCCCAATTGCGCCAGCCGGCTGCGAATCGTCAGGACCGGCAAGCGGCGGTTCAGTCATTCAGAGACCACGGCGGTGCCGCTGCCCAGGGAGAGTGACCAAAGATGACCGCCAAGGCATTCGAGCTCAGCCCCGGCTACACGATCTCGCGCGTCATTCGCGGCGGCTGGCAGCTTGCCGGCGGGCACGGCGCGATCGACCGCCAACAGGCAGTGACCGACCTGATCGCCACGTTCGACGCCGGCATCCAGACCTATGATTGCGCCGATATCTATACCGGCGTCGAGGAACTGATCGGTGCGGCGCGGCTGCGGCTTGCCAATGAGCGCGGCCTTGATGCAGCCGCCAAAATGAAGGTTCACACCAAGCTGGTGCCTGACCTCGAAAGGCTTTCCAGCATCAGCCGTGACTACATCAGAGGCATCGTCGACCAGTCGCTGCGGCGGCTGAAGACGGAGCGGCTCGATCTGGTCCAGTTCCACTGGTGGGATTATGCGCTGCCCGGTTACGTCGATGCGATGGGTTGGCTCAACGACCTCCGGCTCGAAGGCAAGGTGCGCAATGTCGGCACCACAAATTTCGACACGCCACATTTGGCCGACATCCTGGCCGCTGGCGTGCCGCTGGTCAGCCAGCAGCTGCAATATTCCGTGCTCGACCAGCGGCCGGCCAACAGCCTTGCAGCACTCGCGAAGCAAAACAGCGTCAGTTTCCTCTGCTATGGTTCGGTGGCGGGCGGCTTCCTCAGCGAAAGATGGCTTGATGTCGTTGAGCCGCAGACGCCGCTCGAAAACCGATCGCTGGTCAAATACAAGCTGATCATCGATGATTTCGGCGGCTGGGAGCTTTTTCAGGAGCTGCTTCGCGCACTGAAGGCCATCGCAGACCGCCACGGCGTCGACATCGCCACCATCGCCAGCGCCTGGGTGCTGGAGCAGCCGCAAGTGGCGGCCGTCATCGTCGGCGCCCGCAACCAGGCGCACGCCCTTGCCAATGCCAGAATCATGGACGTCGCGCTCGATGCCGAGGACCGGGCGCGGATCGCTGCCGTGATCGCGCAAAGCCGCGGGCCCCTGGGCGATGTCTACACGCTGGAGCGCGACCGCCACGGCCGCCACGGCTCGATCATGCACTACAATCTGAACGCGGGCCGGATATGAGCGCGGCAATGGACGAGAAGTCCTCTCTGTTTTCCCGCGCGAGCGCCGAGGTCGTCGATCTCCACCGCTTCTTCGTCGACTGGTTCGTTGCAGGGAGCGCGGACAGGGCGGATTTCAGCCGCTTCGAACGCGTCATGAACGAGGGTTTCTGCATGGTTGCGCCGGACGGCCAGATCCTCGATCGCGACGGAGTGCTCGACCACGTCAGGGCAAGCCGCGCTACCTGCGATGACGACTTCACTATTTCGATCGAGGATATCCGGGCCGGCTGGCAGGCCGACGACGCGATCGTCGTCTGCTACGTCGAAACACAGCAGCGCGCCGGCAAGCACAGCCGCCGTCGCTCGAGTGTTGTTTTCACCACCAGTTCATCGGCGCCCAACGGCGTTGAATGGCGACATCTGCATGAAACCTGGCTGCAGATGCCTGAAGGCTGAACAGGCTCAAGACATCAATGAGAGTCGTGTAACGAAAGGGGAACAACAATGAAAAAGACCATACTTCAGATCACCACCGCGCTGGCTCTGCTGACAGCGGCCGGCGCAGCGCAAGCCGCCGACTGCAAGATCACCGTCGGCCTCGTCATGGAACTGACCGGCCCGGCCGGCGAATACGGCCAGGCAGGCGCCAAGTCGGTCGAGATGGCCTTCCGCGACATCAACGATGCGGGCGGCGTCCGCGGCTGCGATCTCGCGACCGATACCCGCGACAGCCAGAGCCAGGGCAACATCGCCGTCGATGCCGCGACACAACTCGTGCAGGTCAAGAAGGTGCCAGTGATCATCGGCGGCATCATCTCCTCGGTGTCGATCCCGATCCTGACCTCGGTCACCGCTCCGGCCAAGATCGTCCAGGTCTCGCCAGCCTCTTCGTCGCCGACGCTGACCGCGCTCGGACGCGACGGCAAGACCAACGGCATTTTCTTCCGCACCATCACCTCGGACGCGCTGCAGGGCGTCGCCGCCGCCAAATACGCCATCGACAAGGGTTTCAAGAAGCTGTCGGTCATCCACGTCAACAACGACTTCGGCGTCAACATGGTGGCAGAATTCTCGCGCGCCTATAAGGCGCTCGGCGGCACCATCGTCTCCGACACGCCCTACAATGAAAAGCAGTCGAGCTATGCCTCGGAGGTGACCGCGGCGATGGCCGGCGAACCGGATGGGCTTTATCTCGTCAGCACGCCTGTCGACGGCGCGACCATCGCCCGTACCTGGATTTCGCAGGGCGGTGTCCAGAAATTCCTGCTCAATGACGGCATGAACAGCCCGGACTTCATCGAATCCGTTGGCGCTGACTATTTGAAGGACGCCTATGGCACGTCCTCGGGCACCAGCCCGACCGCATCGACCGAATATTTCACCAAGAACTACAAGGCGTTTTCGGGCATCGAACCTTCGAACCCGGCGGCCGACCGATCCTATGATGCCGGCGCCATTGTCGGCTTGGCCATCGCCATTGCCGGCTCCGAGGATCCGGCCAAGATCAAGGATGCGATGTACAAGGCAGTCGACCCGGCCGGCACGCCGATCTATGCCGGCAAGGACGAGTTCGCCAAGGCGCTCGGCCTGATCAAGGAGGGCAAGCCGATCCGCTACGAAGGCGTCATCGGTCCGGTCGCCTTCGATAAGTATGGCGACATCACCGGCCCGTTCCGGCTCTGGAAGATCGTCGACGGCAAGGTGACGACCGACGGCGAAATGACGACGGATGACGTCAACGCCTTGCAGGCGAAGCTTCAGTAGACTGCCTATGTCTTGTCCGGCATCGATCCCATTTCATTGAGGTTGATGCCGGACACTTGCAGGTCCTGCTGCCGGTTAGGCCGGCCTGGAAACGACTACCGCACCAGCCGCCGGCATGATCCAGGGGCAGGCATAGTAATCAGTGATGCGATTTATGATCCCGCCGGCGGCTTCGATCCGAACGGGATGGGCCGGCTTCCAACCGTCTTTGCCATGGTGGAGCACGAGCAGCACCGCCTCGCCATCAATCTCGCCAATCGCTATTTTCCAGGCCGTCGAGGCTTTTTCGTATTCGACGAAGTAAGGTGATTCCGACAGCCTGCCCTTGAAGCAATCCGCGACCCGCAATTGTGCGTCGGCGCTGGTCAACGCCCGTACCCCGTCCCAGTCGCGGCGGTTGAACAGTTCGACGTAGCGCCTGAGCAATTCCAGAAGTTCCGGATCGCTTTTGGGCTCCGAACGGACGATTGGCTCGCCCGACAAGGCGGCCAATTTCGAGCGGCCACGGTTCAACGCAGCCTTGACGCCACCCACGGTCGAGCCGACGAGATCGGCGATCTCGTCCAACGAATAGTCGAATACATCCTTGAGCAGGACGCAGGCGCGCTCCTTGGGCGGCAGGTGGATCACCAGCCGCTCGATCGCGCGATCCGCGCCCTGGCCCGCCGGCTCGACCGGCAGGATGATCTCGTCCTCGACGAAATTGGCCTCAGCCTGCTGGCGGACCTGCCGGCTTCGCAGGAAATCGATGCAGCGATTATGCGCGATGCGAAACAGCCAGGGGCGAAGGGCGCTCGCATCGTCCAGCTTCTCGATCTTCCGATAGGCCTCGAATTGCGCTTCCTGCATGACGTCTTCGGCGTCAAGCGCCGAACCGGTCATGCGTGCGCAGTAGCGGTGCAGCCGTCCACGCAAATGCGCGACCGTCTCCAGGAAGCCGGCGTAGCGGACGTCGAAAAGCCGGGTCGGGTCAAGTCTTGGCTGCATCTTCATGGTACACGATCATAGCGGGACATAGGTCAGCGTAATCACGCCGTTCTTGAAACGGTGCGTATCTATAAGCTCCAGCTTGACCAGGGACGGGTCGACATCCTGGAAAGCGCGTTTGCCTTGGCCGACGCGGGTCGGCACGATCGAGAGTTGATACTCGTCGACAAGCCTGTTGGCGAGCAGCGTCTGGTCGAGATTGCTCACTCCATACTTCAATATGTTGCCGCCGGTTTGCTGCTTGATCCTGGCGATTTCGGCAGCGACGTCGCCTTCGATCAGCGACGCGTTCCAGCTCACTGCCTTGAGGCTGCGCGACGCGACGAGCTTCTTCAGCCCGTTCATGCGGTCCATGTACTTGCTGCCTTTGACCTGCGGCCAGCGCGCCGAAAACATTTCATAGGTGACGCGGCCGAGCAGGAAAAAATCCGCCTCGCCGGCCTTTTCATAGGAGTGCTCCTTCATCTCCTCGTCGAAGAAGGGTGACGCCCATTCCATTGGTGCCTCGATGACGCCGTCCAGCGAAATGAAGCTGCCCACGATCAATTTTCTCATCGCGTGTCTCCGGTTGCGCAACAGACATCCCGTCGCACCCAAGGAACCGGCGAAAACGAAACCGACCCGATGGATGACCACAGGATGCAGTGTCTAAGACGTTCCCGGTTCGACTTTGGATACGCGTTAGGATCGTTTGAGTTAATAGAGTGGCTTGGCCATGTGCCGGGGCGTCGGCCACTCCGTCGTAATCCCCGGCTGCACCGGCCGCTCGAGATAGGTCGAGAGCACGACGTAGCTTCGCGTCGAGGTGACGCCGGGTGTTTCGTAGAGGCGCGACAGCAGGCCTTCGAGTGCCCGCGTGTCCTCGGTGCGGACCTTGATCAGCATGCATGTGTCGCCGGCCACCGAATGGATCTCCTCGACTTCGGGGTGTTCGGAGATTGCCATCAGCTCGGGCGTCTTTCCCCACCCCTTGGTGTCGATATGGACGAAGGCAAGCAGCGGCTTGTGCACCGCCTTGGGATCGATGATGACCGCGGTGTTGCGGATGGCGCCGCTGCGCCGCAGGCGCTTGACGCGTTCATGGGCTGCCGGCGGTGAAAGGCCGACGCGGTCGCCGAGCTCGGCATAGCTGATCGTGGCGTCGTCGACCAGAACGCCTAATATTTTTCGGTCGGTTGCATCGATATCGCGGGCGGCAGGCCTGTTCTGCGGAATGCCATCTGTTTCTTCATCCATATTAAAATTCCCGATTGATACAGAATTTAATACGGCCATTATTGCCATATGTCGAACAGTGATCAAGTCGCCACATTCGCAGCGGCCCCCAAGCCGCCAATTCCGGCACTCGCTTACCTGCTGACTGGGTGCATCGCCGTGATCGGCTCGAACTCGCTGGTGCTCGGTCCGATCGCACCGGCTGTGGCCGCATCCTTCGGCACAAGCGTGCCGGCAGTCATGATAGCGTCCGCTGCCTTCGGGCTCGGTACGTCGGCAAGCGCCTTGTTCCTGGCGCGCTACATCGACCGGCTCGGCGCCCGCCGCATGCTGCAAGGGGCGTTGCTGCTGCTGGCAATTGCGCTCGTCGCCAGCGCCGCTGCGCCGACCGTGACGGCGCTGGTCGCGGCCCAGCTTCTCGCCGGCATCGCAGCAGGTGTCGCCATGCCGGCGATCTACGCCAGCTCTGCCGCGATTGCGCCGCCCGGTCGTGAAAGCGGCACCATAGGCGTCGTGCTGACCGGCTGGACGCTAAGCATGGTCGCCGGCGTTTCGCTGTCGGCCGTACTTGCCGATCTGGTGCATTGGCGCGCCGTTTTCGCGGCGGTCGCGGTGCTGGCAGCACTCGCATTGGCGAGCCTGTCTCTGACGTCGCTCAGCGATGTCAGGAAGAGCGGTTCGGCGCCGACGCCACTGGGCGCTTTGGCCGTTCCCGGCATAGTGCCGCTTCTGGTTGCCTGCGCCGCCTTCATGACCGCGTTCTACGGTGTCTATGGCTATCTCGGCGATCACCTTCACAACGGCTTGGGACGGCCGGTCAGTGCCAATGGGCTTGCCGCGCTCGCCTATGGCGCCGGCTTTGGTGCGGCGGCACTTCTCGACGGCGTCATCGACCGCCTGGGCGCGCGGCGTGTCATGCCGTTTGCCTACCTGCTCGTCGCGGTCGTCTATGTCGCGATTGCTGCGGCAAGTGGCAGCTTCGGCCTGACCATAGCGATGATAGCCGTCTGGGGCCTTGCCAATCATTTCGGGCTGAACGTCCTGGTGATGCGCCTGTCGGCGCTCGACCCTGCGCGCCGCGGCACGATCATGGGTTTGAACAGCGCGGTGACCTATCTTGCGGTGTTCGTCGGCACCACGGCGTTCGGACCGCTTTATTCCACATTCGGTTTTGCGGCATCGGCGGTGGTTGCAGCCTTGCTCATGCTGATCGCTGCTGCGGCAGCGGCGTGGCGTTCACCGAAGCTGTAGCGCAGCAAGGCTTGCGTCTCGGTCCGGTCCTTCGATAGATGCTCGTTGGATGGACAATACAACGCTTGAGACAACCGGCGATCCCTTGCCGCACGAGCTGGCTTTTCTTGGAGAGCGGCTTACGGCGTTCAACGACGGTGATGTCGGTGCCTCCGGCAGGAAGACACTCGCCGTGTTCGTGCGCGATGAGCGCGGCGCTATTGTCGCCGGCATCTCGGGATACACCGCCTGGGGCTGGCTCTATGTGCAATGGCTCTGGGTCGATGAAAAACTGCGCGGCCAGCATATGGCCGGCAGGATGCTCGAGGCGGCCGAGAGGGAGGCGATCGCCCGCGGCTGTCACGGCGCCTGGATCGACACGTTCAATCCCAAGGCTGCCAAGGCCTATGAGCGCCAGGGCTATCTGCCCTTCGGCGTGCTTGCCGATTTCCCCATTGGCCGCAGCCGTATCTTCCTGCAGAAGAAATTGTCGGCTTAGTTAGCCGGCAAGGCGTCCGCCGCGCATCGGCCGGGCCACGCCGGTCGTACTGGGGAAGCTGATCGGCAAGCCCCTGAGCACGCGCACTGCCAGGAACGCAAAACACTCCGCCTCCACCGCATCGCCCTTCCAGCCGAGCGCCTCGGCCGGAACCGCTTCGACGCCAGCGCGGCTGGCAAGCATGGCCATGATCGTTGGATTGTGGCGACCGCCGCCGCTGACCACCAGCCGCTTCGGCCGGCGCGGCAGAAGATCGAGCGCCTTGCCGACGGCGGCCGCGGTGAAGGCCGTCAGCAGGGCAGCGCCATCCTCGGCATTCATCCCGTCCGCCATCGAGGCGCCGAAATCGAAACGGTCCAGCGATTTCGGGTAGGGTTTGGTCAAATACGGATGCTGCAGGAGCTTGGCCAGCCGTGCCTCGTCGACCGTCCCGACGCGCGCCAGCGCGCCGTCGCGGTCCATTTCGCCGAGCCCCTTCGATTTGATGAAATCGTTCAGCGGTGCGTTGGCGGGCCCGGTGTCGAAGGCAACAACATTGTCCTTGCCGTCCCACCAGGTGATGTTGGCGACGCCGCCGAGATTGAGCACCGCCGTGTCGCCGCTGGCGTCGGCTTCGCGCAGTAGCGCGGCGTGATAGGCGGCCGACAGCGGCGCGCCCTGGCCGCCGGCGCGCATGTCGGCCGAACGGAAGTCATAGGCGACCCTGGTGCCAAGGATGGCATGCATCAGCTCGCCATCGCCGAGCTGGCGAGTCTGGCCGAGCCGGCCGGCATGCGGGGCACGGTGCAGCACGGTCTGGCCGTGGAAGCCGACGACGCCGATGTCGGCCATGATCAGGCCGTGGCTTTCGACAAGATCCTTGACCGCATGAGACTGCGCACGCGTCAGCGCCTCTTCGGCCTCGCGGAAGATTGCCGGTTCCGGCCCGGTGAAATTCCAGCTCCTTGCCTGGCCAAGCGTCTCTTCCAGCAAGGTCCGGATCGACTGCGGGTAGGGGGCCAGCGTGTAGGTGCCGAAATCCGCGATCCGTTCGCCGTCAGTCTTGATCAGCGCGACGTCGATATTGCCGTCCAGCACGGTGCCGGTCATCAGGCCGACGGCCCACATTGGTTCGCCATTTTTCGGATTCATGACTCTCAGGCTCCATTGACGAGATCGCCGACCGCTTGGCGAAGCGCTGCGATCCCGCTGTTGAAATGACGTGTCGGATGGATCCGGTTGGTGAGCAAGGTCCACGCTCTGCCTTTGTCGAAGTCGACCCAAAGCCCGGTGCCGGTGAAGCCGGTATGCCCGATGGTTTCGGGGCTGCACAGCCCGCCGCCGGACCAGCCTTCGTAGGGTCGCTCCCAGCCATGGGTGCGGGTTGCCGACAAGGGCGTGCGCATCAGCGCTATCGAACTCGCGGATGCGCCGGTCCCGTCCAGCAGCCCTCGCGCAAAGTCGAGGACCGAAGCTGCCGTTCCGAACAGCCCGGCGTGACCGGCCCCTTGCAATGCCGAGCAATTGTCGTCGTGGACTTCGCCGCAGAGCACACGACGGCGCCATGTGCAATCTTCGGTCGCCGCCGCTTGATCCGGTTCGGCGGAGAACGCGAAGCCCGGACCGGGATCCATTTCGCGAATGGTCTTGCCGGACAGGCGCTCCAGCACGAAGCCGAGCAGGATGAAGTTGATATCGGAATAGACCGGCTCCCCGACCTGCCACTCGCGCTGCAGGACAAAGGCGCGCAACAGCTCGGGATCGCGGCCGTAGGTGTAGATCGGCGCGACGGCGGGAAACGGTGTCTGATGGCCGAGACACCGGCGAAACGTTACGTTCCGTTCCCAGGCTTTTTCGTCATATTGGCGAAAGTCGGGCAGGACCGAAATCAGCGGCGCGTCGAGGTCGATGACGCCTTCTTCCGCCAGTGCCAGGATACGCGGCGTGGTGAAGATGACTTTGGTCAGCGATGCCAGGTCGAACCATGTCCCGACATGCATCGGCCTTATCTTCGGCACGACTTGGGCTGAGCCGATTGCCCGGACGATGCGTTCGCCGTCCCGGTCGACTATGCCGAGCACGCCGCCCGGAATGCGCGACGCAGCCACGGCCGCTTCGAGCGGGGCGAATGCGCGGTCGAAGAGATCATGGTCGATCAATTGCGGCCTCCGTCTGAAAGGCAGCGAGGGGGCTGTCCGTCTGACTCTGCATGCTTTCGGGTGATAATCATCACACGTCCAACCGTGCTCTATGATCCGGCCCGAATTGCTGCCAATTGGCCGGGCCCGGCTCAAATCCCAGCGGCCGTACAAGCGAGGGGACCTGGCGCGTGTCCAGCTCGAAACGTTCATGCCGCCGGTCTATGGAGGGAACGGCCGCGATAAGCTGTTTGGTATAGGAGTGCTTCGGCTCCGAGAGCACCGATCTGGCATCGCCGATCTCGACGATCTGGCCGGCATAGATGACCGCGATGCGATGGGCGATCCGCTCGACGACAGCCATGTCATGCGAGATGAACAGATAGGCCAGCCCGAATTCACGCTGCAGCTCGATCAAGAGCTCCAGCACCCTGGTCTGCACCGACACATCGAGCGCCGAAACCGCTTCGTCGAGGACGACAACCGAAGGATTGAGCATCAGCGCGCGAGCGATGCACAGGCGTTGCCGCTGGCCGCCGGAGAATTCGTGCGGATAGCGCTGCAGGCTGTTTTCCGGAAGGCCGACGCGTTTCAACAGCGCGGCCATTTTCGCCCGCGTTTCAGCAGTTATCCGTCCGCCGGTGGCGATCACCGGCTCTGCGAGGATGCTTTCGATGGTGAGTCTGGGATTGAGCGAGCCATAGGGATTCTGGAACACCATCTGCACGGGAAGGGCGCTCTGCCCGGCGGCGGCCTTGCGCGCGCTGGCCGAGATTGTGCCGCGCGTCGAGCGCACCAGCCCCAGAATCGCGCGGGCGGTGGTGGACTTTCCGGAACCGCTCTCGCCGACGACCGCCAATGTCTCGCCCGGCATCAGCTCGAAATCCACACCGTCCACTGCGTGCACGGCACCGGTGACACGGCTGAAAAACCCAGCCTTGACCGGAAATCGCACTACGAGGCCATCGACCTTCAGCGCCGGCTCGGCAGCTTTTTGCTTTTCGCGTTGCGCGTCCCTGCGTGTCGCACTGCCGCCGGCGAAATGCGGCACCGCATGCAGCAGATGCCGCGTATAGGGATGCTGCGGATCGTCCAATATCTGGTTCAGCGCGCCCTGCTCGACAGCTTCTCCGCTTTGCATCACCATGATCTTGTCGGCGATGCCCGCAACCAGACCGATGTCGTGGGTGATGAAGATCATCGACATCCCGGTTTCCTGCTTCAACTCGGCGAGCAGCGCCATGATCTGCGCCTGCACCGTAACATCCAGCGCCGTCGTTGGCTCGTCGGCAATGAGCAGGCGCGGGTTGCACGCGAGCGCCATGGCGATCATCACCCGCTGCAGCATGCCGCCCGAAAGCTGGTTGGGCGTGTATTTCAGCCGCCGTGCAGCGTCGGGAATACGCACGCGGTCGAGCGCGTCCTTGGCCGCCGCCGTCGCTTGCCGACCGGTCAGGCCGCGATGCAGGCGAAACGATTCCTCGATCTGCCTGCCGATGGTCAGCACCGGATTGAGCGAGCTCATCGGCTCCTGGAAGATCATGCCGATTTCGCCGCCGCGGATCTTCGTCAGTTGCGGCTCGGCCGCGGCGGTCAGGTCGAAAATGCTGTTGTCGGCCCGTCTCAGCTTGATCGAGCCCGCGGTGATGCGGCCGCCGCCATAATCGACGAGGCGATTGATCGACAGCGCGGTGACCGACTTGCCCGAACCGCTTTCGCCGACGATAGCCAGCGTTTCGCCATCGGCGAGCTCGAAGCTGACGCCGCGCACGACCTCATTGGCTTTCGGGTTGCGGCCGAAGCCGACGCGCAATCCGCTGACGGACAGCAGCGGGATCATGCGATCGATCTCCGCATCTTCGGGTCGAGGACATCGCGCAACGCATCGCCGAGCAGGTTGAAACCGAGGATGCTGATCATGATCGCTACCCCCGGGAAGATCATCAGCCAGGGAGCTGTCTCCATCAGATTGCGGCTGTCGCTCAGCATCAGGCCGAGCGACGCAGCGGGCGGCTGCGTGCCGAGCCCGAGGAAGCTTAAGCCGGCTTCGGTCAGCAGTGCCCAGGCCAGCGCCAGCGTCACCTGAACCGTCAGTGGCGCCACCAGATTGAGCAGCAGATGCCGTGTTACGATATAGCCCGCACTGCTGCCGAACGTGCGGGCCGCGTCGACGAACTCGCGCGCCTTGAGCGACAGAGCCGGACCTCGCACGACGCGCGTGAAGATCGGCGTGTAGACGATGGCGATGGCAATGACGCTGGTCGAGATTCCCGGTCCCGCAACCGCGACGATCAGCAGCGCCAGCAGGATCGCCGGGAACGCCAGCAGAACGTCCATGATGCGCATCACCAGGCCGTCCCAGCGGCGCCCGAACCAGGCTGCCGCCAGCCCGAGCACGGTGCCGGCCAGTGTCGCGAAGGCGACCGAAAAGAAGGCCACGATGAAGGACTGGCCGATCCCGGTCATCAGCCGACTTGCTACATCGCGGCCGAACAGGTCCGTGCCCATCCAGTAGGTGCCGTCAGGCGCATGCAGCCGCTCGACCCGGTGCTGCGTCAGCGGATTGTCCGGCGTCAGTCCCAGCATGCCAAGCATGGCAAGCAGCAGATAAAGCGCAACGATGGCACCGCCGATGCGGCCGCTGGTGTGCGCAAGTATAGCCCGCAATGTCGCCATCAGTGCTCGCTTAGCCGAATACGCGGGTCGAGCGCGACATAGGCGAGGTCGACGAGGAGATTGACGATCATGAAGTTGAAGGCGATGAACAGCACGCTTCCCTGCACCAGCGCGTAGTCGCGCTGCAGGATGGCATCCAGCACCATGCGGCCGAGACCGGGCAGTGCATAGATCTGCTCGACGATGACTGCTCCGCCCAGGAGATAGCCGAACTCTATGCCGCTCAGCGTCACGACCGGGATGAGCGCGTTGGGCAAAGCATGCCGCCAGATGACGTCGCGCGCCGAAACGCCCTTGCTGCGCGCCGTCCTGACATAATCGTCGCTGAGCACATCGAGCATCGCCGAACGCGATATACGGGTCACCGAAGCCGCGAAGGCAAAGCCGAGCGTCACGGCGGGCAGCAACAGCTGGCCGAGATTGCGCAGCGGATCCTGCCACAGCGGCGAAAACTCACCCATCGCCGGCAAAACGCCAAACCCCGCCGACAGCGTGTAGATGATCAGCAGGGCAAGGACAAAGTTCGGCGTCGACTGCCCGATCATTGCGACAACGCGCACGCCGAGGTCGGACAGCTTTTCATTATGAGTGGCGGCAAAGATCCCGGCCGGCATGCCGACAACCAGGGCGATGACCATCGACAGCAGGGCGAGCTCCAACGTTAGCGGGAAACGCTCGAGGATGACGTCGAGCACCGGCCTGCCATAGGTGGACGAAATGCCGAGGTTACCTTGGAAAAGACCAAGCAGCCAGCGCCAGTACTGGATGAACCAGGGCTGGTCGATGCCGAAATAAGCTGCAAGCGCATCGCGCTGCTGCGGCGTCAGCAGGCCGGCTTCGGTCCCCAGCATTGCCGTGATCGAATCGCCCGGAACCATCCGGATCGCCAGGAACACCACGATGGACACGCCAAGCAGGACGAGAGGGAAGGTCGCCAGTCGCCGCATCAGATAGTTCACGCGAAGAATGTCCTCTCGTCCGGCATCGAAGCAGCTACTGGATCGTCACCTTGGCGAGGCTGAACAGCGAACCTGTCGGCACCGGTTCGAATCCTGCGATATTCTTCTGCTGTGCCGTGTAGCTGTAGGACGTGTAGAGCCAGATCCAGGGCGACATCTCAGTGATGTGCTTCTCGAAGTCGGCGAAGATCGCTTTGCGTGCTGCCGGGTCGGTCTCGGTGCGGCCCTTCTGCATAAGGCTGTCCAGCGTATCGTCGATATAGTTCGCCACCTTCTGCAGATTGCCGGTCTTGGTCCAGTAGCGGTTGTACATAGTGTAGGGATCGGCCCTGCCGCCGTTCAGCGCGACGGCCATGTCGAAATCGCCCTTCAGCCAGGCGTCGACGTAGACGTTGAGCTCCATCATCCTGATATCGAGCTTCACGCCGATTTCTGCGAGTTGCGACTGGATGACCTGGGCTTCCGCCGCTGCCGTCGGCGGCTCGCCGGTGGCGCCGATCACGGTCGCCGAAAAGCCGTTGGCATAGCCGGCTTCGGCCATCAACCGCTTGGCCTTCCCAATGTCGCGCTTATAGCAGAACAACTGGTTCGGATCGGTCGCCAGCGCCGGGATGGTCAGCGGGCCGGTGATCTTGCCTTCGCCGAGCGAGGCGGTGTCCAGCACTTCCTGCCGGTCGATGGCGCAGGAAATCGCCTGACGCACCTTGAGTTCGGTCATCGGCTTGCGGGAAGGATTGAGCTGCAGCACGTGATAGGCAAGCACCGGCACGCGGTTCAACTGCAGGCTGGCTTCCTTGGGCACCAGCGTGGCGACAAGCGGATCGTTGAGCAGGGCAAAATCGATCTGCTTGGTGCGCATCGCGGCCAGGATCGCCGTCTCGTCCGGCAGCACGCTGATCTCGATGCCGTCGACACCAGTCGCGCCGCCCGCCCAATCCTTGTTGGCGACAAGCACTTCCTTGGAATTCGGATCCCATTTCTCGAGCTTGAACGGACCCGAGCCGACCGTCGTCGTGCCGATCGAGCCGGCCGTGATTTCGCTTGCCGGGACGATCGCCGCATTGACGTCGCTCATCGCCGTCAGGATCGGCACGTCCGGCTGCGAGAGGTGGAACACGACGGTGGCTGGATCGGGCGTGTCGATGCTGGCGATCGAGAGAAAGTTGGCGCGGGCGGCAGCACCCGTCTTCTCGTCGAGTATGCGCTCGAACGATGCCTTGACGTCGGCCGAGGTCACGGCGGCGCCGTTCTGGAATTTTGCTTTCGGATTGAGCTTGAAGCTCAGCTCCTTGCCGTCCGGCGAGAACTGCCAAGAATCGGCAATCGCGGGCGTGATTTGCAGGTTTGCGTCGAGCCGCACCAGTGGCTCATAGATCAGCTCCAGCAGCCGCAGTGAGGAGAATGCCGTCTGCTTGTGCGGATCAAGACCCGTGGCGTCCTGCGACCACGCCATATGCAGCGTCGCCGCGCTCGCCCGCACCGGTAGCGCGGCGATTCCAATCATTGCCGCGAGCGTCATGCCGGAAAGCAGTTTCTTGCCAATGTGCCGTACCATTGTCGTCTCCCATTATCGTTAACCTGATGCCTTGCAGTTCGCCGGACCGCTTCAAAGGGACACACGCCCCGGAACATCGGCCCAGTATCCATGCGGTCTTACACCGTCTTTTCGCCTATCGCCTTGCGCAGGAAACCTCCCGCGTTGGCAAGCGCCTTACGTGCTTCTTCGACGCCCACGCCGGTGATCGTCACCAGGATTGCCAGTTTTACATCATTGCCGGTCTGATCGAGTGCCTGTCGTGCCTGCTGCGCCGCGCAGCCGGTCGTCTGCATCACGATCCTGATCGCCCTGGCGACAAGCTTCTTGTTGCTCGGATTGAGGTCAACCATCAGGTTCTGATAGCTCTTGCCGATGCGGATCATGCTGGCGGTAGACAGCATGTTGAGCACCAGCTTTTGCGCGGTTCCCGATTTCAGCCGGGTCGAGCCGGTGAGAACCTCCGGGCCAACCACCGGAGAGATGGCAATATCGGCAATGCCGGCAATGGTCGATCGAGGATTGCAGGACAGCGCCACGGTGGTGGCTCCCACCTCCTTGGCATAGGTCAAGCCGCCGATGACATAGGGTGTGCGTCCGCTGACAGCGATGCCAACCACCACGTCGCCGGCGGTCAGCTTGATGTCCTGCAGCGCCTTTATTCCCTGTTTCGGATCGTCCTCGGCGCCTTCCGCAGAGTGCATCAGCGCGTCGACGCCGCCGGCGATCAGGCCCACCACCATGTCCTCGGGTACGCCGAAGGTCGGCGGACATTCCGAGGCGTCGAGGACGCCGAGCCGGCCGCTGGTGCCGGCGCCCATATAGACAAGACGTGCCCCCTTCTGGAACGCACTCACGATCCGGTCCACGGCCGCAGCAATATCGGGGATGACCTTCTCGACGGCTGCCGCAACGCCTTTGTCCTCGTCATTGATCTTGCGCAGCACCTCGAGGGTCGGCAACAGATCGATGTCCATCGTCTTCGGGTTCCGGTCCTCGGAAACCAGCCGCTCCAGCTCCGACATCAACCCTTGTTCGACCACTTCGCTTACTTTCAAGTGCGACTGCGAGCAGGACTGTGATGCCCGCGGCAAGCGGCGTCCAGTGCCTGCACCTGGCCGTCGGCTCCGTACCGGCCGTGCCGGTTCTGTTTCGTTAACTTTTTAGAATTCGATATTCCCTCTGTCAACGGAAAGCAGGAATATTATATTCCTTGCCGCGCAAGGCATCACTGGCGGCAGAGCGATTTTCTGGCCAGGATTATGGCTCCCGAAACCGCATCGCCGTCGGCCGGCTTCAGCCGTCGGCGGACGTCGGGAGCGAGCCATGGCTCAAGCGGGCTGGACAAACCTCCGAGCAGCGTAACCCGCGGCGCGCCTTTTTCGAACAGCACCCGCACGAACGTGTCGATCTGCTCGGCAGCGCCCTGCACGATCCGCCGACCGGCCGGATCGCCCTGGTCGGCATGGCGGATCACCATGGGCGCCATGGCGGCATAGTCCGTCGCGCTGGCGCGGTCCATCCAGGCCACCGCCTCGAACGGATCGTCCTTGAAGCGCTGCATCACCTCGGCCAGCAGCGCCGTCCGCTCATGCCGGCCGTCATGGGCTCGCAAGGCAAGCTGCACTGCCTTCAGTCCGAGATCAGCGCCGCTGCCCTCGTCGGAAATCGGAAAACCGTAGCCGCCGACGCGCAGGTCGCGCCCTTCGACAAAGCCGAGCCCGATCGAACCGGTCCCGGCTATGACGATGGCGCCGTCTTGACCCGAATGCGCGCCAAGGCAAGCCGCGACGCCGTCGCTGACGAAGTCGATGCTCGCAAAGGGATGTCCAATGCCGCGAAACGCCTCAAGCGCACCCTTACGGCCGATGCCGGCAAGACCGACGCCGGCGCGGATCCCGGCGATTTCCGCCGCCGCGAACCCTGCTTCTTCGATAGCCGCGCCAAAGGCCTTGGCAACGGAGGCCCAGGCCGCCTCTATACCGAGCCGCGTTGTCGCCGGGCCCGACAGCCCTTGCCCGAGCACGATTCCTGCTTCGTCTTCGATACGCGCCCGGCAGCCGGTTCCGCCGCCATCGACGCCCAGGAAATAATGCGGAGACGCCGCGCCGGAACTCATCCACTTATCCGCTCGATCTGGGCGCCACACAGCTGGAGCTTGCGGTCCAGTTGCTCATAGCCACGGTCGAGGTGGTACACACGGTTGATCGTCGTCTCGCCCTCGGACACCAGCGCTGCCAGCACGAGCGAGACGGAGGCGCGCAGGTCGGTCGCCATCACTTGCGCGCCCTTCAGCTTCTCGCCTCCGCGCACGAGCGCCATGGTGCCTTGCAGCTTGATGTTGGCGCCGAGCCGCATCAGTTCGGGCACATGCATAAAGCGGTTCTCGAAGATAGTCTCGCGCAACAGCGAAGCGCCCTCGGCACAGCACATCAACGCCATGAACTGCGCCTGGAGATCGGTCGGAAAGCCCGGATAGGGCTCCGTCGTCACATCGACGGCTTTGAGTGGCCCGTCTCTCGATACGATCAGCCCGCGGTCGCCTGGCCATATTTTCACGCCGGCTGCTTCGAGCAGCTGGACGACGGATGCCATGTGCTCGAGCCGGGCATGGGTCAGCTCAAGCTGACCGCCGGTGATAGCCGCTGCGACGGCATAGGTGCCGGCCTCTATCCGGTCCGGGATGATGTCGTGCGTGGCGGCGCGCCAGTCGGTGCTGCCCTCGATCAGGATGCGGTGCGTGCCGGCGCCCTCGATCCGCGCGCCCATGGCGTTCAGGCAGGCGGCAAGATCGGCCACCTCCGGCTCGCGGGCCGCGTTGAATATCTCGGTCTCGCCGTTTGCAGTCGTCGCCGCCATCATCGCAGTTTCGGTCGCGCCGACCGACGGTGAACTCAAGACGATGCGCGCGCCTTTCAGTCCGCTCGGCGCAGACGCGACGATCAGTCCGTTTTCGATCGCGATATCGGCGCCAAGTGCGGCAAGTGCGGCGACATGCATGTCGACCGGCCGTGCGCCGATCGCGCAGCCGCCAGGCAGCGAGACCCGGGCATGGCCGAAGCGGGCAAGCAGTGGGCCGAGAACCAGCACCGTCGCGCGCATGCGCCTGACTGTATCGTACGTGGTTTCCTTGGACACGGCAGCGCTCGTGGCGATCGTGGCAGCATGCGCCGATCGGGTGATCTCGGCGCCGTGGAGCCTGACGACGCCAAGCATGTTCTCGACATCGGTCACGTCAGGCAGGTTGGTCAGCTGCAGCGAATAGGGGCTGAGCAACGCCGCCGCTATTTGCGGCAAGGCCGCGTTCTTGGCGCCGGAGATCGTCACCGCGCCCTCAAGCCTGTGCCCGCCGACGATCCGCAATTTGTCCATGGCTCTGACCTAATCCCGAGCTGTCGCCGAGTCTACGATCTTTCATGGCCGAATCGTCGACATGCCGAAGGCTGGGCCGAAACCGCACCGGTCGAGATTTGATGGTTCATTCTTGGCTGTCAATCAGAGACGGAATAATTTATTCCTTGGCTTTGCATTGTCGATGACAGGCAACGGGGGAACGCATGTCCGTCCTGAAGAAGATCGAGGCCAAGCTCGAAGTCATGGCGCCCGGCGACCGCGAGATCGGGCGGTATATCGTCGATAATCCCGACCAGATGCTCCGCCTATCGACGGCGGGGCTTGCCGCCGAGATCGGCCGCAGCCAGTCGAGCGTCGTCAAGTTCAGCCAGAAGCTCGGCTATGCCAGCTATCAGGAGCTTAAGCTCGCCGTCAGCGAGGCCAAGTCGCAGGAATGGCACGTGCCGGCCGGCATGATCCACGGTTCGATCGAGGTCGGCGACAGCTATCTGGTCATCCTGCGCAAGCTGATCGGCAGCAAGCTTTTGTCGATGCAACAGACCGTCGCGGCCAACACCGAGCAGGAAATCGGCAAGGCCCTGGAAGCGTTGAACGGTGCGCGCCGCATTCATTTGGCCGGCGTCGGCGCATCCTCGCTAGTGGCGCGCGATTTTTCCTACAAGCTGATGAAGCTCGGCCGCAACGTGCTGCACGACAGCGACAGCCATGTGCAAATGGCCAATGTCTCGACGCTTGGACGAGGTGACGTGCTGTTCGCGCTCTCCTATTCCGGGGCGAGCATCGAAACCCTGCGGATAGCTGAACTTGCCCGCAAACGTCGCACCACCGTTATCGCCGTCACCGGACTTCGCGACAATCCGCTGAGCCGGGTTGCCGACATTCGCCTCCACACGATCGCCGATGAAGAGCGCGCGCGCTCCTCATCGATAACCGCGCGTGATGCACAACTGACGCTAACCGACCTGCTGTTCATCCTGCTCGTGCAGAAGCAGCCTGACGCCAACGAATACGTCCACAACAGCGAACTGGCCGTCTCGGTGCTGAAGGCTTAGCGGCCTTCGCAGTTTCGCGTAAAGGCACTCAGTCCTCCCCTGGTCCTGCACGCCGCCAAGAGCAAGTTTCGCCCTCTTTGGTGAAGTACCTTTCTTCAATGCGTCGCAACCGCTCTCCTCGTCAGGCGGCCACGGAGTCCGCTGGCGGGCGCCGGTGGCCAATGCGGCGGAACAAACAAATGTTGACAACAGCATCTGTTGTCTGAATATTGAAAGCCTTGAATTTGACGGGCGGATAAAACAATGGACGACCTTGGAGCACAGGAACAAGCGGTTCTCGACCTCATTGCGGCGAACCCATTCGCCGGTCAGCAGGACATAGCAACGGTGCTCGGGATCGCCCGCTCGACGGTCGCGGCCCACATCGTGCAACTCGTCAACAAGGGCTACATTCTCGGCCGTGGTTACGTCTTGCCGACGTCCAAGCGCATGGTCTGCGTCGGCGGCGCGGTGCTCGACCGCAAATACCACGCCAAGAAGGATCTGATTTTCGAGACGTCGAACCCGGTCGACGGCTATCGCAGCTTCGGCGGGGTTGCCCGCAACGTCGCCGAAAACCTTGCACGCCTCGGCGTCGACATAAGCTTCGTCTCGATCGTCGGCGACGATGAAACCGGCCGCTCGCTGGTGCGGCACCTGCGCGATCTTGGCGCCGATGTCAGTCAGGTCATCACCACCACGGAACGGCCGACGGCCGAATATGCGGCCATCCTCAACCGCAACAATGATCTCGTGCTCGGCATTGCCGACATGGAGATCTTCGATCTGTTTTCGTCGTCCTATCTCGACCGCTTCTGGCCGCATCTGGCTTCAGCGACATGGGTGTTCATCGACTGCAATCTGCCGGCTGCGACCCTCGCAGCACTGATCTCGCGCAAGCAGGGCGCGCGCTTCAAGCTCGCCGTCGACACGGTCTCGTCGCCGAAATCAGCGCGGCTGCCGAAGGACCTGACCGGCATCGACCTTCTGTTCACCAACCATGACGAGGCCAGTACGATGCTCGGCATGACGGATGCCGACAAGCGGCTGACGCCGGAGGAGGCAGCGGCAGCGCTGCGCGCGGCCGGCGCTGGCGAGGTGATCGTGACCGTAGGCGCGCATGGATTTGCCGTTGCGACCGAGAGCGGTGTGACGACCATGCACTCCGTCCCGGCCCAGCCCGTCGACATCACCGGCGCCGGTGACGCGATGATCGCCGGCACTCTGTACAAGGTGCTTTCGGGTGAGCCGCTCGCTCATGCCGTGCGCACCGGCGCGCTGCTTGCCACGCTGACTACCGAGAGCGAATCCAGCGTCCATCCTGATCTGTCGCCGCGCTTCCTTGCCGCCGGCATGTACCGCATTCCTGCCTGAAAGCGAGATGATATGAAACCTTCCCTTGTCCACTTGAACGACGAAGTCGCTGCCGCGCTTGATGAAGGCCGCGCGGTGGTGGCACTGGAATCGACTATCATCACCCATGGCATGCCCTATCCGGCCAATCTGGAAACTGCCCGTGGTGTCGAGACGGTGGTGCGTGAAAACGGCGCCGTGCCCGCCACGATCGCGGTAGTCGCCGGCAAGATTAAGGTTGGCCTCGATGACCGTGAACTGGAAGAGCTGGCAGCGGCAAAGGGCGTGGTCAAGGCTTCCGGGCGCGATCTCGCCGCCATAATGGTGCGTGGTGGCTCGGCCGGAACCACCGTCTCGGCGACGATGCGGATCGCCGCTTTAGCCGGCATCGGCATTTTTGCGACCGGCGGTGTCGGCGGCGTGCATCGCGGCGCCGAAGCCACTTTCGATATCTCCGCAGACCTGACCGAACTCGGCCAGACCGGCACGACCGTCGTCTGCGCCGGAGTTAAGTCGATCCTCGATATTGCGAAGACGCTGGAATACCTGGAGACCCAGCGCGTACCGGTTATCGCATACCGGAGCGACGATTTTCCGGCCTTCTACACCCGCTCCAGCGGGCTCAAGGCCGATCATCGCCTCGACACGCCCGACGAGATCGCGCGAGCGATGCTGCTGCATGATGAGATGGAATCCGGCACCGGCATTCTCGTCGCCAACCCAATCCCCGAAGCGGACGCGCTCGATCCGGCGTTCATCGACGGCACAATCGCAGCGGCCGTGGCTGAGGCAGAGAAGCGCGGCATCGGGCGCAAGGAACTAACGCCGTTTCTGCTCGCCCGCATCAACGAGCTTTCGCAAGGCCGCAGCCTGAGGGCCAACATCGCGCTGGTCCGCAACAACGCCGCGCTCGCCGCCCGCATCGCGGTGGCGCATGCGGAATTGAAGAGCGCGACCAGATAGAGGCAGCACCCCGCCAGCGCTACCGGCCTTCGATTTCAGCCCGGCGCGAGGTCGAAGATGCGCCCGGCATTGAGGATGTTGTTCGGGTCGAAGGCTGCTTTCAAGCGGCGCATAGCCGCGATCTCTGCATCGCTGCGCACCAGATGCAGCCATTCCTTCTTGTCGAGGCCGATGCCATGTTCGGCCGAAACGCCACCGCCAGCGCCGGCGACACCGCGGTAGACGACGCTGTATGCGGCCGCCGGATCCACGGTGCGGACCTGATAATGCAGATTGCCGTCGCCGAGATGGCCGAAGACGTAGATGTCGGCGCCCCAGTCGATGGCCTTGATGGCGGCTTCTGTTTCGCGCAGGAAAGTCCCCATTTTCGCCAGCGGGATGCTGACATCGACGCCAATCAGGCCCGCGATCGAAAACAGGAAACGGTTGGCCTCTTCTCGCACCGCCCAGAGCGCCCGGAATTCGCGCGGCGATTGCGAGACGACCACATCGTCGATCACGCCATCTTCAACCGCCTGCATCAGCACCGCGGCAAAACGTTCGCCGTCGCGATCGGGCTCGCTGCCCTGTATCTCGGCAAGCACATAGACGGGCGAGCCGGCGGGCAGCGGCGCCGGCGCCTCCATTCCGGCGATCATGGCGCCATAGAGCGGTGCGAAATTCACCTCATAGGCCGACAGCAAGGGCCCGAGCTTCCGCCTGAGCAGCGCCAGCAACGTGATCGCTGCGTCCAGCGAAGCAAGCGCGCAGAAGGCGTTGATCTCGGTGGCTGGCTTCGGATGCAGCCGCAGGCATGCGCGCGTGACCACGCCGAGCGTGCCCTCGCTGCCGATGAACAATTGGCTGAGGTCGTAGCCGGAGTTGTCCTTCGCCAAACCCTTGAGCGAGGTCAGGATACTGCCGTCGGCAAGCACCGCTTCCAGGCCAAACACCTGGGCCCGGTACATACCGTAGCGCAGCACGCGCATGCCGCCGGCATTGGTGGCGACATTGCCGCCGACCGTGGCCGTGCCGCGCGCTCCGATGTCGACGCCGAACAGCAAGCCGGCCTCATCGGCGGCGTCCTGCACCGTTTGCAGCGGCGCGCCGGCCTCGGCGATGATGGTCGCCGCCTCGCGGTCGAGAGCTTCAACGGAAGTCATGCGCTCCAGCGACAGCACAGCTTCGCCGGGTTGGATGCGAGCGCCGCCGGCGAGCCCGGTCCGGCCACCCTGGATCACAAGCCTCTGCCCCGCCTCATTGCAGAGGCGCAGTATGTCCGACACCTCGCCGGCAGTGCGCGGTCGCAGCACGACCTCCGGCCGCGCACCGGTCTTGCCGTCGGGGTCTTCCCTGTAACGCGGCCCGGCCTCATCGGCCGAGACGATCGCCGACCGGTCCAGCCGACCCTCAAGTCGCGAGAGAAGCTCGGCGGTTCGCGAGGAGAGGGCGCTCACGGATGCTATTGGCGCGCAGATAGCGATGCGACGCACGCGAAGACCGGCGAGGATTGCAGGAGCGGCTTGACGCGAATTTCGCTGGAAAGAAAAAGTGCGGAAAACCCGCCAAAAATACAGTCAGTTGCTGTCGCCATGCGCCGCTCCTGTAACAGGTCGACCATAGGCGGGGACCGCGTTTTGTCAAACTATGGCAGTTGGTGACGCCTCCGCCTCGGCGCGGACCAGCTTGATATCGGCGGTCGCCGCCCATACTCCGATATCCGCACGGCGCAAGGCCGCAGCCATCATGTCCGGAAACAGATCCGGCGTGCAGGCGAAGACGGGAATACCAACGGCTGCTACCGAGCCTGCCATTGTGGGATCGTAGCCGGGCCGGCCCTGATCAGTCAGCGCCAGAAGCACGACGACATTTACGCCGGATCGAACCAGCGCTGCCAGTCGCCTCAGCAGTTCCTGGCCATCACCGCCTTCATAGAGGTCGGTGATCAGCACCAGATGCGACTTGGTGGGCCGTTCGATACGGTCGGCGCAATAGGCGACCGCCTGATTGATGTCGGTGCCGCCGCCAAGTTGCACGCCGAACAGCACCTCGACGGGATCGCTGAGCTCTTCGGTCAGGTCGACGATCGCCGTATCGAAGCAGACAAGCTTCGTGCGCACAACCGGCAGCGAGGCCATCACCGCCGCGAAGATCGAGGCGTAGACCACCGAGCTTGCCATCGAGCCGGACTGGTCGACGCAGAGAACGACCTCATCCAGATCGACAAGCCGGCGCTGCTTGCGCATGAAGCCGACCAGTTTCTCCGGCACGATGGTCTTGTGCTCGGGTTGATAGTGGCGAAGGTTCGCCGAAATAGTGCGCTGCCAGTCGATATCGCGTGCACGCGGGCGGTTGGTTCGTCTCGATCGATCGAGCGCGCCGCGTATCGCCTCGGCGGTCTTCTGCTCCAGCTTCTGCATCAGCTTGGCGACGATATCGGCAATGATCGTCCGGGCAATGTCCTTGGTCTTGGCCGGCATGACCGAGCGCAGCGAAATCAGGTCGGCGACGAGATTGACGTCCGCCTCGATCGCCTTGAGGAATTCCGGTTCCATCAGCATCTGCTTCAGGTCCAGCCGTTCGAAGGCGTCCTTCTGGACGATCTGGACGACCTGCGCCGGAAAGAAGGAGCGGATGTCGCCCATCCATTGCGCGACGCGCGGCGCCGACCGGCCAAGGCCGCCACGCCGCTTGCGCGGGTCGGCAGAAGCGGCGCTAACGCCGTCGCCGTAGAGAGCGTCGAGTGCCGCCGAAAGCCGTTTGTCGTCGCTGGAAAGTGCCCCAGACGTTTCGTCATCGGCGCCGATCGCCAGTCGCCAGCGGCGCTCCCTTCCGCCATCAGCAGTGAGCGGGCCGGGTTCGTTCATTTCGGCCTCGTCATCCATTGCCGGTTTCTCCGTTGAGCAATGATCCAAGCAGCCCCAGGTGCCGGCGCCATGCCTCGCCGCCATCCGGCGTCGGCGTCAGGCCAGCCGGCAAGCGCGCGGCGCGGCCGAGGACCGCTTCGATCAGCCGGCGGCGTTCCATGCTGTCCAGATTGGAAAAGACGCGGCGCAGCAACGGCAGGTGCGCGATGAAAGCATCTTCGTCCAGGGATCTGAGCCACCCATCGACCGCACTGCGCAGACCCTCGTCATAAATCAGCCGTTGACCGGCTGTGCTGAAGAAGCCTTCGAAGAACCCGGCCGCTTCAGTGACAGGCGTCCCCGGTGACAGGCGTCGCCCGAGCAGCCCGGCAGCGGCTTCGGCGGACAGGCGACCGGCTTCATACAGCAGGTGTGCGGCGCACCCGGCCAGCAGCGCCGTCGACCGTGACGCCTCCAGCACGACCGCCAGCCCGTTGCGCCACCCATCCAGTACGTCTTGGCCGGGTTCGACCAGCCTGATCGCCTCATTGGCCTTGCGCATCGCACCAACCAGTGTCGCGGCGGCCTGCTCGTCCAGATCGCGCGCAGCATAGGGAAGCGCGATCGCACCTTCGACGATCAGCCGCTCCATGAGGCCGGACAGCCGGTCCGTCTGCGTTTTGCGGGCCTCGCCGTAGCGGATGATTTCGGCGAGCGGCGGCACCGACGCCAGGATCTCCAGGCATTCACTGCTGCGCGCCGCGCGTGCCTCCAACGCCGTGAGGCCGGCAGTAGATGCTTCCGACAAGTTTGCCGTGATGGCGCTCTGGACCAGTCCCGCAAGCGTATCGAGCGTCGCCGCAGCATTGATCATCTGGATCAGGCGACCGTTGGCAGCCTTTTCGATGATCGGACCGTAAATCAGGTTCTCGACCAGACGAACGGCATATTCCGGTTCCCACGCTAGGGTCCACCGCTCGCGGAAGGTGCCACGGCTGCGACCGGCATCGGTCAGTCTGCCCCAATGCACACCGAGCACGTTCAGCCGATGCAGCAATGTCGAGCGGAACAGCCCGCTTTCGCTTCGCAGGTCGACCGACAGTTCCCGTTCAGCGCCTCAGGCTTCAGGCGCGCCGCCCTCTGGTTACGCTGGAGATCCTCGATCAGCGGCGCCAGCGGTGTGTCGGGCGGAATTTCCCCGACGTCCGAACCCAGAAGCAGCTCGGCCTCAACCAGCCTCCACAGCAACGCTTCGCCGTTGAAGAGGGCCGCAATCGCGGCGTCGCGCAATTCCTCAAACCCGGGTTTCGGCCGCTCGCGAATGGCGGCAAGCGTCCGGGCGAGCCGCTCCGCTTCGATCAGCGAGGCGGTCGAGATCAGGTGACCCTTCGCCCGCAGCACGGCGGCGATCGTCGCAAGCCACAGGGTCGCCACATCGCGCCGGCCGCGCGTGCGCCAGAGATGCTTACACCAGCCCGGTGCGACGACGCCCGCGCCATAGCCGTATCCCAGCGCCAGGCGCGGTCCCGTCCACGGTGCCCATGTCATTGTGGTCTTGCGCCGCGCAATTCCCTTGATCAAGACCTGATCGTTTTTTTGAGTGTGGGTGGTCTGCAGCGCCGGCACATGCCATGCCCCGCAGACGACGGCGATCGGCCCGTCGAACTCCTTGCGCGCCGCGGCGATTTCGAGCCGCATATGCGCCTCGCGTTTTGCTTCGAGCTGCGCGATCGGACCCTCGCCATCCCGCAGTGTCGTCATCGCATCGGCGATGGCGGCAAATATGGGGCCGGGTTCCGGGTTCTGTTCAATGATGTCCGACCACCAGCTTTCTCCATCCTCATAACCGGCGGCGTGCGCCAGCATGGCTATCGGATCACGCGGTAGCGGAGCCGCGTCACCATTCTCGGGGGCTTGGATAGCTTCGGTCGCATCGGCGTCCTCCGCGCCACCGATCGCAGCAGTGGTGAACCGTGCCGATGACGGCAGGTCGATAAACTGCAACGTCGCCTTATTGCCCACAGCCCAAAGCACCGCCTGGTATTCGGGCGAGAACTCGGCGAAAGGCCAGAAGCTTGTCGAAGCCGGATCCTCCTCCGGATAGCAAAGGAGCGCCACCGGCGGCTGCATTTCGGGGCGGGCCAGCATGGGCAGAAGCTCAGAGGCGTCGATCGGCCCCTCGATCAGCACGGCGACCGGGTTCAAATCCTGCAGTGCCTGCACCAGGCTGTCGGCGGAACCCGGCCCGTGATGGCGTATCCCGAAATAGGCAATGTCGCCGTGGCCCATGGCGTCAGATCGCTGCGTTCAGCGCCGCGTAATAGCCGGCATAGTCGGGCCGCTTCTTGAGCACCGTTTCCAGATATTCCTCCAGCACCACCTTGTCCTGCACCGGATCCTTCACGATCGCGCCGACAAGGCTGGCGGCGAGACCTTCGGCGCCGAGCTTGCCACTGTCGAACCACGCCGCCTGGCTGAGCCCGCCAACCATCGTGGCGATCGCTTCTGCGGTCGACAGCGAGCCGGAAGGCGTCTTCAGCGTCACCTTGCCGTCGGCAGTCGCGCCGGAGCGCAATTCGCGGAAGATGGTCAGCACACGGGCGATCTCCTCGCCGACGTTTTTCGGCACCGGCAGGTCGAGTCCGCCAGCCATCTCGTCGACCCGTTTGGAGACGATCGCCACCTCTTCGGCCATGTCTTCCGGCAATGGCAGCACCACGACATTGAAGCGACGCTTGAGCGCCGAGGAGAGCTCGTTGACACCTTTGTCGCGGTTGTTTGCCGTGGCGATAATGTTGAAGCCGCGCTGGGCGTAGATCGAGGTGTTCAATTCCGGGATCGGCATCATCTTTTCGGAAAGCACGGTGATCAGCGTGTCCTGCACGTCCGAGCCCATGCGGGTCAGTTCCTCCAGCCGGCAGAGCTTGGCGTTCTACATGGCTCGGTAGAGCGGCGTCGGCACCAACGCTTCCTGGCTCGGGCCCTTTGCCAGTAGCTGCGCATAGTTCCAGCCATAGCGGATCTGGTTCTCGTCGGTGCCGGCCGTGCACTGCACGATCAGCGTCGAGTCGCCCATGATGGCGGCGGCAAGATGTTCCGACACCCAGGACTTGGCGGTTCCGGGAACGCCGAGCAGCAAGAGTGCTCGGTCGGTGGCGAGCGTCGCTACCGCGGTTTCCATCAACCGGCGGCGACCGACATATTTTGGCGTTACCAAGGTGCCGTCACCGGCCTTCCCGCCTGGCAGATAGGTCAGCACAGCCTGTGGCGACAGGCTCCAGCCGGCAGGCCTCTGCCGATCGTCATCGCGCGCCAGCGCCTGCAATTCCGAAGCGTAGGCCTGCTCGACCGGGAGGCGGATGGCTGCGTTCATTTTGCTGTTCTCCGGATTGGTCATGTGTTGGTTCCAGGCCCCGCCAGTGATGTGTTGAGACGTAGAAGCCCGAGTGAAGGAGCCGCGGGCGGCACGCCCGCCGCGGCCATGTCGTCGATCAATTTCGCTGCCGTGGTCGCGGTGGCAAGGAAGCCGATCGTCTCCAGTACATCGTCGAGACCCCGCCGCGCGGCGTCGTCTTTTCCGCCGGCGGCGGAACGCAGTGCGGCGAGCGCCTGTCCATTCGTCAGGTCGTCCCATTCCAACCAGTCGGCATCGATGCCTTCCGCCAGGTTGATCATGCCAAGATAAGTCGTCTCCTTGAGGATCAGCCTGATGAGGACACGCTTTCTGCGGCTGTCCAGGCGGGGAATGAGGTGAAGCACGAACAGTGCCGGTTTGCCGCCTTCGGCGATAAGCGTATCCGCCATCTGCGTAAGGGCGGCTTCGCTCCCTGAGGCGGCGACCATTCGTGCGATCAGGATGTCGGCTTTATTGTCGGCGCCGAATTGCCAGCCTCCTATGAATTCGGCTTCCGTAGTGTTGAACCGTTCGGTAAGGTCGACGAGGTTGCATATCTCGAACAGTTCGGCGCGGCGTTGCTCCTGCGCTTGGGATTTTAGTTTTGCCGGAGTGTAGATCGTCCGGCGGCGGATGAAGCCCGATCTGCCTTCAGTGATAAGGGCGGCGAGCTCGGCTACGGGATCGTCCGGTCCACCGTCGCTCGGGCGAACGTGCTCTCCTAATCTTGCCAGCAGCCGGCCAGCCAGTTCGCGCACCTTGCCGGACCTGTCGACGGAAAGGCTTTTCAGGAAAGGCGCGTCCTCGGCACTCAGGCCGAAGCGCATAAGCTCGACCAGCGCAAGCCTGACTTCCGCCGGTTCGCCCGACGCCTTGGCTTCGATCAACATTCGAGCCGATGTCGGGTCGGTACGGCGCATATCGGCAAGGGCCAAGCGTCGCGCGGCGGGATAGAACTCATCCCAGTTTTCCGCCGTCAGTTTCTCTCGTGGGGCATGTCTTTCCCCGTCCACGCTTGCTTGCCAGTCTACCCATGGTGCGTAGACGTCAGGACAGGTCTGATCCGAGGGCATCCAGTCCATGGGATGGAGCACAAAGCCGCGGCTGGCGACGAGCGCCGCCACGCGTGTCTTTCGCCTCGCGTCGGCGGCGTGCTTCAGAGCGGCTCTCAACAACGGGCGAAATCGTGCCGGCAGAATGGGCAGGACAAGTCTGGGCAGCGGCGGACGACGATTGAGTGTCGTCGGCGCGGCCGGCCGCAGCGCGACGTCGAGCGCTTGTGCTGCGATTGCCAGGAGCCGGCGCTCCTGTTCGTCGGGACTTGCACTGCCGGCGATTGCCTTCCATCCGGCCGGAGCCAGATCGAACGTAGCACCGCCGGTGATCCAGCAATCGCGCATTGCCGCCAGGCCTGTTTGCTCGCTTTCGTTCACGCCAGATCAAGCCTCCCAAACTCGCTTTGCGCCGCCAGAAGCTCAAGCCGGGCGCCGTTCCAGAGCGCTGCCGTGGCCGCAAGGTCGAGGCCGAGCAAGGTTTGATCTACCGCGCCGGCGATCGGCAAGGCGATCTCCTGCGGTTCATCCTCCGCCTGCCACCATGCCATGCCCCGATCGTCGAGCAGGATAGCGCCGGGCGGCAGCATGAGGGGACAATCGGCGATCCAGGGCGCGGCGTCCTGATGGGAAGCATGCGTGGCGAGCGGATCCTTCGCGGTGCCAAAAGCAAAATCGGGCCACGCGCCGGGCGCAACTTCCCCCATGCGCTCCGCCACCAGGGCGCGGAGCGGCATGCGTGATGGATAAAACACCAGTCGGGCATTGAAACGGTCGCCTGGTGCAAAAGCGTTGGACCGGCGCCCGGCCGAAGCCGGGAAAAAGTCGAGCAGCACGGCAAATTGCGGGGTGGCGCTCTTCAAATCGAGCAGCCAGGTCGAATGGCTGACCAGACCATCGCGGCGGCTCTCGATCTTCTCGCCGAGAACTTCCCAGAGGCTTTCAACCTGTCTTGCATCCGGACTGCTGAGAACCTGTTCGCGGGGTTCAGACGTCGATACGAGGCGCTTCAGCTCGGGGTCGTCGGGCGCCGCCCGCCACGCCTTTGCCAGCAGCACGAGCTTGCCGAGCTCGCGGATTGCCGCATCAGACCGTTCCTCGCTGCGCAGCCCCATCAGCCGCGACGGAATCTCGTCGATACGGCCGGCGAGCGCGGCTGCCTTCATATCGACCAGCCGCGCAGCAATCCGCCGGCAACGGTCGCTGCTGGCGTCGACAAACCCGGACAGACCGAGCCGTAACTGGTCGGCAATCCACTGGTCAAGCTCATCGAGCCCAGCCGACACTGCTTCTCGTGTGCTTTCCGCCCGCTTGCGCTGCGCCGCCTCGCGACGCTCCAGCGCCGCGATATCTTCAACGGCGGTGCTCTCGTCTGCTTGTGCGGCTTCGCCGATGCGCTTGGCTTCCGCGCCGGGTACCGGTTGCGCCGGCTGTGGCGTTGTCTTCCTGCGTCGGCCAAGCCAGTCATTCACCCATTCCGGCGTGGTATTGGCAGCGGCAAAACTGGCTGGCGCGGTGGCAGCAATCCACATCAGGGCCAGCGTGTGCTTGCATGGGAATTTGCGCGAGGGACAGGTGCATTTGTAGCCGTGATCGCCCGTGTCGACCACCACTCGATAAGGATTGGAGCCGGAGCCCTGGCATTCGCCCCAGATGAGCGCCTGCTGCTCATGCTTTTCGAGCCGCGGCCAGTTCGTTCGTTTGGTGAGCTTGGAGGCGGCGCTCAGCGACGCCTGATCGGGAGCAAGCGCCTCAATGGTTTTCAGATCGAATTCCAAGCCGCGTTTCTCCCCGCCCCGACGCAGTATAGATAGCGGTTTGTGAAGAATTATTATAGCTCTGGCATGGTGAAGATCGGCATGCCTTGGCCCTGTTTTGACGGGCCAGGACATGCCTCAGACGCAAATGGTGTCGACTGTTATTCGGCAGACAGAACGGGCTTTGATAGCCGGCGGCCTAGGCGGAAGCGTTCAGGCTCTGCCCTTCAGGAACTCGATCACCATTGCCGCGGTCCAGGTGAAGCGGCTGCCGCCGAGCGGCTCGCCGCTAAGGGGATCGTAATATTCGGCAAAACCGCTCTCGGCGATCAGCTCGAGACTGGATTGCGTGATCCGTTGTGCGATTTGGCTGTGGCCGGCGGCAGCAAGGCCGTCGGCGATCATGTAGTTGACCACCAGCCAGACCGGGCCGCGCCAATAGCGCTTGGCATCGAAGCGGGGATCATCGAGCTCATGCGAGGGGACGATGTAACGCGCTTTGCCAGCGATGCGCTCGATCGTTGCAGCGATGGCCGCTGCCCGGCTTTCCGGAATGGCCGAAAACACCGGCAGAATGCCGCCGACCGATGCGCTGTCAACGTGCTTTCCGGCCACTCGGTCGAAACAAATGTACTGGCCATGCGCGTCGCTCCACAGCCGTTCTATTGCTGAAAGCCCCTTTTCGGCACGGGCGCGGTTGGCCTTGGCGATTTCGGTTTCGCCAAGTGCCTCGGCGAGATCGGCAAGATCGGCGGCGGAACGGATCAGGATGGCGTTGAAGCCGGGATCGACGACCTGGAATGGCGAGGCGTCGTGCAGCCGGGCGTTGTCCCAACCAAGCCCGCGGAAATGCTGCAGCAGCCAGATATAGCGGTCATACTGTGCCTCGGTTGGACGATGCGCCGGATCGGCGTGCAGGATGTCGCGGCGGGTGTAGGGCTCGACGCCTTCGGTCGGCACGCGCTCCAACGCCTCGTCCCAGTCGATCGAGTTGTCGCGGCCGGACTCCCATGGGTGGATTATGGCGACCAGCCCTTCGCCATTCGGGTCGCGATGTTCGTAGAACCAGCGGTGCCAGGCATCGATTTTCGGCAACAGCGCACGGGCGCGCTCGGCCGCCAGGGTCTTGTCCTTGGCCCGGTCGAACAGACGGCGCACGGCAAAGCCGGCGACCGCCGGCTGGGTGATGCCCGACGTGGCGGTCGGGCGGTCCGTTCGCCAGACCTCCGGCCCGGGGAAATAGCCATCGCTCCAGACATGGAAGACGATGTGCGGTACCATGCCGTCCGGCCACTGGTGGGCGAACAGCGTGTCGATCTCGGTCCAGGCCCGAGCCTCATCGTAGTGGGCAAGACCGAGCGCGGTCAGGCAGGAATCCCAGTTCCATTGGAACGGGTAGAGGCCCTTGGTCGGTATGGTGTAGGTGCCTTGGTCGTTTTCCCTGAGCACCTCGACGGCGCGGGCGATGGTTTCGTCGACAGCAAGAGATATCATCGGGGCGTTCGTACTTTCAGGATCGAAGGTGGATCAAAGGGCGTTGGTGGTTTCGGGATCGAACCAGCGGATGCGGTCGGGTTTGGGCAAGAGCCGCAGGTGATCGCCGACAGCGACCGTGACATTCGATTCGAGGATGGCGCGGAACAGGCCGCCCTCGACATCGCAGGTGACCAGCGTGTGCGGTCCGAGCGGCTCGACAACGCGCACGGTGGCGTGCAGCCCTTCGGTGCCGGCGTCGACATCCTCGGGGCGAATGGCGAATTCTATCGTCGGCTTGTCGGATTTGGGGCCAGGCAGCGCCAGCCCGGCGACGGTCCAACTGCCGTCTGCCGCCTTGGTCGCCGGGATGAAATTCATCGGCGGGTTGCCGATGAAGGAGCCGACGAAGCGGGCCGCTGGATTGCGGTAGACCTCTACCGGCGAGGCGGCCTGGACGATACGGCCCTGGTGCATGACGGCGATGCGATCGGCGAGGCTCATCGCCTCGACCTGGTCATGGGTAACGTAGATGGTGGTGGTCTTGGACGCAGCGAGCACGCCCTTGAGTTCGGCGCGCATTTCGAGCCGCAGCAGCGCGTCGAGGTTCGACAGCGGCTCGTCCATCAGGATCACGTCAGGTTCCATCGCGAGCGCCCGAGCGACTGCCACGCGCTGGCGCTGGCCGCCGGAAAGCTGGCCCGAATAGCGCTTCAAAAGCTGCTCGATGTGCATGAGCTCCGCGGTGCGGTTGACGCGCCCCTCGACCTCCTGCTGCGGCAGCTTCTTCATCCGCAGGCCGAAGGCGATGTTCTCGAACACGGTCAGGTGCGGAAACACGGCGTAATTCTGGAACACCATGGCGATGCCGCGCTCGCGCGGCGGCAGATGGTCGACGCGACGGCCGCCGATCCAGACCTCGCCCTGGCTTGGCGTTTCCAGCCCGGCGACGATCCTCAGCAGCGTGGTCTTGCCGCAGCCCGAGGCGCCAAGCAGCACCATGAATTCCTGGTCGGCGATGGTCAGGTCGATCGAATGCAGCGCGGTGAAGCCACCGAAACGTTTTGCGACCTGCTTGATGGCGATCTCAGCCATCGGCGTTCTCTTTTGTGCGCGTCATCGGTTGGCGATCCCCCACATGGCGAACAGATATTTGCGAACGGCGAAGATGAAGATCAGCGCCGGGATGACCAGTGCCGCGCCACCGGCGAATTTGAGGTAGAGCGGCGATTCGCCGAGGCTCTGAAGCAGGAAGGCGGTCAGCGTCCGGTTCTCGATGGTGAGCACGGCGGCGGCAAACACCTCGTTCCAGGAGATGGTGAAGGCAAATACCGCCGACGCCGCGATGCCCGGCAGCGCCAGCGGTAGAATGATTTTTCGGAATGCCTGCAATCTCGTGCAGCCGAGCGTCCAGGCCGCTTCCTCCAGCTCAACTGGAATGCCGGAGAAGAGCGAGAAAGTGATCAGCACCGCGAATGGCAGCGCCAGCGTGGTGTGGACCAGCGCCAGCCCGATCGCGGTATCGTCGAGGCCGGTGCGGATGAACATCACCGCCAGCGGTAGCGCCAGCAGCGGCAGCGGGAAGGCGCGGGTCATCAGCACAAGGAAACGGAACGTTTCCTTGCCTGGGAATTCGAACCGCGACAGCGCGTAGCCGGCGGGTGCGCCGAAGCCGATCGAGAGGAGCATCGTCAGCGTGGCGACGAGGACGGAGTTCCACAGCGCCTTGGCGACACCGGCGAAATTGATGAAGAAAGAAAGGCTGCCGAAATCGAATGACGGGAAGAAGCGCTTGGGAAAGGCGGTCACCTCTTCCGGCGACGACAGCGTGTTGACGATCAACAGATAGATCGGCAGCAGCACCCAGACGCAAAGCAGGATGACGGTTGCGACCAGCAACCAGTTGCCCGCTTTGCGGGCCTCAGGCGCGGCGATCGAGAGCTCCGCGACGGTGCTCATATGCGAGCCTCCTTCGGCACACGCAGCACCCGCAGGAAGAACAGCGTGAAGCCGATCGAGATGGCGAGGATGAACAGCGCCATGGCGGCGGCGACATTGTGGTCCTGCAGCGTGAACTGCCAATTGTAGGTCTCGCCCATCAGCACCGGCAGATTGGTGCCGCCGAGTGCTGCAACCACGGCAAAGACCTCAAAGGCAAGGATGACGCGCAGGATGATCGCCGTCTGCAGGCTTGGGCGCAACAGAGGCAGCGTGATCTTGATGAAGCGCTTCCACGGGCTAGCGCCGAAGACCTCGGCTGCCTCGTAATATTCCCGGGGGATCAGCCCCATGCCGGCGACCAGAATGACCATCATGATGGCGGTCGCGCGCCAGATCTCGGCCAGCGCCACGGCAATGAAGATCGTCAGCTTGCTCTGGTAGCCGAGGAACATGACCGGCCTGTCGACGACGCCGAGATTGGAGAGCAAGGTGTTGAGGAAGCCGGACTGGTCGAAGATGGCGAGCCAGATCAGCCCGGCGGCGAGATCGGAGATGCCGAGCGGAATAGCGAAGATGTAAAGCGCGGCGCTGCGCCCGGTTTCAAGCCGCGACACCACCGTTGCCATCAGCAGCGCCATGACCAGCTGGATGGGCACGACGACGGCGCTCAACAGCAGCGTGTTGCGGACCGTGACCGGGAATTTCCAGCTGCCCGCCATGGTGCGGAAATTGTCGAGCGTAAAGCTGCCGTCGCGGGTGAACGCCTCGAAGGCGACCAACACGAACGGGTAGAGGAAAAAGACGCAGAGGAACAGCGTCGCCGGCATCAGCAGCAGATAGGGCAGGGCCTTGCCGTGCATGGAGCGTTCTCTGTTCGGCGTTTGAAAGGGTGGGCGCCCGGCGCGCTAGGTCCGGACGCCCGGGGAGGATTCTTAATCGACCGGGCAGGCGCCTAGCGAGGGTTTGTCGGGCGCCCAGCACGGCGCTTTCGCCTGGTCGATGATCGCCTTCAGCGCCGTCGCCTGTTCGTCGAGCACGCCGTGCACATCCTCGCCGCCGAGCACGATGCGCTCGAAGCTGTCGGTGTAGATCTGATTGAACTTGCCGCCGAGGCCGCCAAGTCCCATTGGCAGCAGCGCCGGCAGCGCATCCGGGGCACCGGTCATGGTGGCGATCACTGGGCTGAAGGCCTTTACCGAGGCCGGCATGTCGTCGGGCAGCTTGACGTCGACGATGGGGAAGAAGTTTGTCGCCTTCAGCGTCGCGATCTGGGTTTCCGGTTTCAGCATATAGGCGACCAGCGCCTTGGCCTCGTCCATGTCAGGCGAGGTCTTCGGGATAGCGACGCCGGCCACCACCGGCATGTAGCCGCGGCCTGCCGGGCCAGCCGGCGCCGGGAAGGCGACGAAGTCATCGGGTTTCTGGTTGAAGGCGTCGGCGAGGCGCGCGACGTGATCGAATGCCACCCAGACTTCGCCGGTTAGCAGCGGCTCCTGCATGAAGGCATAGTTGGTCGAATTCGGGTTGGTGTATTGCCACAATTCCTTGAACTTGTTCCACGCCGTCTCGGCCTCCGCCGAGCGGAACTTGGTCACCATCGAGCCGGTATACGATGGAAGGAGAAAACCCTCGAAGAAACGGTGCTTCAGCCCTTTCGGGCCGGCCGGAAAGCCGAATTTGGGTGAGCCGGTCTTCTCTGCGATGTTTTTCGCCCACTCGATGAGCTGGTCATAGGTGATGGTGTTGAGATCGGCGCCGGCCGGCAGGTATTGCAGCGCCTGCTTGTTGGCCGCCATCAGAAAGGTGGCCTGCATCCATGGCAGGTACTTCTGCTCTCCGGTGCCGAGCATGCCGAGCTTCTTGTAGGTCTCGTTGACCTTGACGCCACCGAGATCGACGCCAGAGAGATCGACAAGGTTCGCGCCGACGGTGGAGAAGTCTCCGTGCAGGCCGCCGAGCACGCCTATGGTGCCGGAGCCGGCCTGCAGTTCGGCCTGAAGGCGGGTGAGCCAGGGCCCGTCCTCGGCGACCTGATAGTCAACCTGGCCGTCAAACCCCTTCAGCACCTCACCGCGCATTTTTTGCGTCTCTTCCACAGGTCGCGCCTGTGTCGACCAGAACAACACCTGCTGGGCTTGTGCTGCGCCGGCAGCGAGCGACAGCGCCAGCACGGCGCCTGCCAATATCCTCAAAGCATTCATCGTCATCTTCCTCCCTGGGTTGCGCCGCGAAGCGGACATCAGTTCTGTCCTGTGGGTACCGAGCCATGGCTTGCTCGCGAGACAAGTGTCGGCCGGACCAGCCGGGTCAGTGGCGCGTCCGGCTTGTTGCGGATGACGGTCAGCAGCATCTCGCCGATCTCGCGCGCGCACTGCCGGATCGAAGCGTCGAAAGTGGTCAACCCCGGCGGGGCATAGGCTGAGGCGGCTATGTTGTCGAAGCCGATCACCGAAAGGTCGCGAGGAACGGCAAGTCCGGCGCGCCCCGCCTCTTCCATCACCGTCAGCGCCAGCTCGTCGAACAGCGCGATAATCGCCGTCGGCCGCTCGGTGGCGTGCAGAAGCCGGTTGATTGCCTGGATGCGGGCACCGCGATCGAAACGCGGCGCCGTCGCCACATAGAGCCTGACGGACGGATCGCCCCGGCGCGCAATCGCGGCAGCGAGCCCGTCCTGTCTGAGATGGCGAAACGTCATCGGCTCGGAAATCGTCACCAGGCCGAAATGGCGGTGTCCGAGATCGTAGAGCATGTCGAAGGCCTCGCCGAAAGCATGTGCGCCATCAGTATCGAGCCAATGGTAGGCAAAGTCGCCGTCGAGCAGCCGGCCATGCGCGACGAACGGGAAATTGCGTCGGCGCAGATAAGCAAGCCGCTCGTCGACCTCGGCGATGCGGGTGACGACGACCCCATCGGCGCGTCCGGATTCGACGACATGGCGAAGCACGGAAAGTTCCGACTGGCCCTGCGCCGCTGCGGCCAGAATCAGGTCGGACCCGTGCGAAACCAACCCTTCGCCGAGCCCGGTGACGAATTCGCCGAGGAAGGAATCGACCAGATTGGGGCCGCGGATCGGCAGCACCATGCCGACAAAACCGCTGCGGCCGGAGACCAGCGTGCGGGCTGCCGTGTTCGGCACATAGCCGGCCTGGCGCGCGGCCTCGGCGACACGTTGGCGCGTTCTCAAGGCGATCTGCTCGTGGCCGGCAAGCGCGCGCGAAACGGTGGTAATCGACAGGTCGAGCTGCGCAGCAAGTTCCTTGAGGGTGGTAACGCGGGTCGGCATCGTTTCCTCCCGAACGAAGTTTGAAACGTTTGTAATCAGTCCAGGTCAAATTGCAAACGTTTTAAATGCGCGCAAGCGGTATTTGATTCTTGCCCGTTGATCCGCTTGGCCCTTGTTCGACCAAGCCAGCAAGCTCCCGGATGGAGATTTAAACGCAGCGGTTGCTTGACTCGGGCGACGCCTTGTGAAAAATTTTGCAACAACTGATAAAAATATCAAAGGGCGGAAATGGTTGGTTTTGGCAACGGCCTGCTGCGCGATGATGAGACCGGGATGGCAGCCCGTGCCGCCTGGCTTCATTATGCTGGCGGCCTGACCCAGTCCGAGGTCGCCAAGCGGCTCGGCCTGACCAGCCTCAAGGCGCATCGCCTCATCACCAAGGCCAATCAGGAAGGCCTGGTCAAAGTCTACATCGACGGCGAAGTCTCCGAATGCGTGGAGCTCGAGGACGAATTGTCCGGCCGGTACGGCCTCGACTATTGCGAGGTGGTTCCGGACTTCGATGCCGAAGACCTGCCGCTCAAGGCGCTCGGCATCGCCGGCGCGCAGTTTCTCAAGCGCGAGATCGAACGCGGCGAAGAGGCGCTGATCGGCGTCGGCCACGGCCGCACGCTTGCCGCCTGCGTGGAATATCTGCCGCGCATATCGGCCGGCAGGATCCGTTTCGTCTCGCTGCTTGGCGGCCTGACGCGCAAGTTCTCGGCCAATCCGCATGACGTCATCCACCGCGTCGCCGAGCGGACTGGTGCGGAGGCCTATGTGATGCCCGTACCGATGTTCGCCAACACGGTCGAGGATCGAACCGTGTTGCTCGGGCAGAAAGGCGTCAGCGATGTCTTCGACCTCGCCAAGTCCGCCGACTTGCTCATCGCCGGCATCGGAACTGCCGAGCGTGAGGCCTCGCTTGTCGCAACCGGCATGATCGAGAAGGGCGAAATGGAGGAAATCCGCAGCAATGGCGGCGTCGGCGAACTGCTCGGCCATTTCTTCGACGATGCCGGAAAGGCTGTTGCGACGACGCTTTCCGACCGGGCGCTGGCACTGGCGCGCGAAGACATCAGCAACCGCAGGATTGTCGCCGTTGCCGGCGGCAAGGTGAAGGTTCGCGCCATCAAGTCAGTGCTGGAGGGCCGCTATCTCAAAGGCCTGATAACCGACGAGCGGACGGCGCGATCGCTCGTGGAACAGACGCCGGTCGGGTAGCCGGCAACCATTTCGTTGAAACTACCCTGTGGAGGAGAAGAGAAATGCATGAGAAAGAGAAAGACCTCATCGACGCGTTCCTGCGTGGACAAGTCGACCGCCGTGGGCTGATCAAGGGCCTCGGTGCAATGGGCCTTGCCGCCAGCACCGCCGGCACCCTGCTCAACCTCGGGCAGACCCGCGCCCTGGCGGCTGATTTCGACTGGCAGGCCCATAAGGGCAAGACCATCAAGCTGCTGCTCAACAAGCATCCCTACGCCGATGCGATGATTGCCGACCTCGACAACTTCAAGCAGCTGACCGGCATGGAAGTCGTCTACGACGTATTTCCGGAAGACGTCTATTTCGACAAGGTCACCGCGGCACTGTCGGCCAGCTCACCCGAATACGATGCCTTCATGACCGGCGCCTACATGACCTGGACCTACGGTCCGGCCGGCTGGATCACCGACCTCAACGAATGGATCAAGGATCCGGCTAAGACCAACCCGAAATATGCCTGGGACGACTTCCTGCCTGGCGTCAGGAGTTCTTGCGCCTGGAACGGGCAGCCCGGCGGCGTGCTCGGGTCGGAAGACGCCAAGCAATGGTGCATTCCGTGGGGCTTCGAGCAGAACAACATCACCTACAACAAGGGCATGTTCGACAAAGTCGGCGTCAGCGTTCCCGGCAATATGGATGAGATGGTAGCTACGGCAGCGAAGCTCACCAAGGACGTCGGTGGCGGTGTCTACGGCATCGGCGTGCGCGGCTCGCGCTCCTGGGCGACGATCCACCCAGGCTTCCTGTCGGCTTACGCCAATTTCGACCAGAAGGACCTGAACGTCTCGGCCGACGGCAAATTGTCGGCCGCGATGAGCACCGCCGAATCCAAGGCTTTCCACAAACAGTGGGTCCAGATGATCCAGGAGAGCGGCCCCAAGGACTGGTCGACCTACACCTGGTACCAAGTCGGTACCGATCTCGGTGCCGGCGCCTCGGCGATGATTTTCGACGCCGATATCCTCGGCTACTTCATGAATGGCGGCGACAACAAAATGGCCGGCAAGCTCGCCTTTTCCGCTTTCAAGGCCAATCCCGCCGCCAAGGCACCGACGCCCAACATCTGGATCTGGTCGCTGTCGATGTCCAATTTCTCGAAGGACAAGGACGCCACCTGGTACTTCATGCAATGGGCATCCGGACCCGAGCACGGTCTGTTCGGTGCGACCAAGATGGACTTCGTCAATCCGGTCCGTCAGTCGGTCTGGAAGGACGAGATGTTCCGCGACAAACTGAACAAGAGCTATCCGGGCTATGTCGAGATGTTCGACGTCTCGGCACCGGGCGCCAGCATCAAGTTCACTCCGCAGCCGCTGTTCTTCGATCTCACCACCGAATGGGCGGCGACGCTGCAGAAGATGGTGGCCAAGGAAGTGCCGGTCGACGAGGGCCTCGACAAGTTGGCCGAGAGCATCAACGGCCAGCTCAAGGAAGCCGGGCTCGGCTAAGCCGCGGCCAGGGCTGGCCCGTCCCGCGGGCCAGCCTTTAGGATGTGACACGTTTGCGAAGCGGTGCCGAGCGGTACCGCCTGCTCGCCCGACCGGCCGCCTTGCTCCCTTGGGCGGCCGGGACGGCGAAGCAACAGGATGACGGAGCAGCAGATGACTGCGGCGACAACACAAAGAAACAGGCCGTCGGGCTTCAGGATCAGCAAGCGGGTGCTGCCCTATCTCCTCAGCTTGCCGGCCCTGCTGGTCTGCATCGGCATCCTGATCCCGTTCTTCACATCGGTGGTCTATTCTTTCCAGCGCTACCGATTGAGCCAGCCTTGGGCGCGGCAGTTCAACTGGGGCGACAACTACATCTCGTTCTTCACTGACCCGAAGTTCTGGAACACGCTGCAGGTGTCGCTGCTCTACGCCGGCATCACCGTCGTGCTCGAGCTGCTTCTCGGTCTCGGCATCGCCATGCTGCTACAAAAGCGCTCGACGCTGAACAACTTTATCTCGATCATGCTGTTGATGCCGCTGATGACCGCGCCGGCGCTCGCCGCGCTGATGTGGAAGCTGATGACCAATCCCGGCTTTGGCGTGCTCAGCTATCTCGCCAGCCTGATCGGGCTGCAGGATTTCCGCTGGGCCTCGTCTCCGTCCACGGCACTGCTCACCGTCGTGCTTGTCGACATCTGGGTCTACACGCCGTTCATCATGATCCTGCTGCTTGCCGGCCTGCGCAGCCTGCCCACGCAGCCATTCGAGGCGGCAGCACTCGACGGCGTGCCGAGGAGCTTCGTTTTCTTCCGCATCACCCTGCCGATGCTGACCCCCTATATCCTGACGGCGACATTGTTCCGCCTGCTCGATTCCATCCAGCAGTTTGACATCATCTATGCCATGACGCAGGGCGGTCCGGGCGATACGCTGACCGTGTTCCAGGTTGAGGCTTATCTCAACTTCTTCCAGTCGACCAATGTCGGCCGCTCGGCGGCGCTGATGATCATTCTGTGGGCGATCACCTATTTCCTCTCGAATATTTTCATCAAGAACTGGCTGCGGCTGCGCGAACGCGCCCGCGGACAGGCATAGGAGGCTGGCATGGAACACACCTCCCTTCTCGAACGCATCCTGCGCGGCATTGCCTTGGCGCTGGTCGTGATCTTCTTCATGTTCCCGATCGTCTGGATCCTGATGATGTCGTTCCAGACCAACGAGACAATCCTGCGGATTCCGCCGCAGCTTGTCTTCGAGCCGACGCTCGCCAACTACACTGCCTTGATCACCGGCAAGCTGATGACGGCAGCCGGCACGCTCGATATCGCCTTCATGCGCAATCTGTGGAATTCCGTCTTTCTGTCGGTCACCTCGGTTGCCGTCGCGTTGCTGCTCGGCGTTCCCGCGGCCTACGCCTTTGCGCGGCACAAATTCCGCGGCTCGGAGGACATTGCCTTCACGCTCCTGTCGTTCCGGTTCGCGCCGGCGCTGCTGGTGCTCCTGCCGCTCACCCTCTATTTCCAGAAGCTCGGGCTGGCCAACACCTATATCGGGCTGATCTGGGTCTACCAGCTGATCTGCCTGCCGTTGATCCTGTGGATCGTGCGCGGTTATTTCGAGGATATCCCCGCCGATATCGAATACGCCTACCGCATTGCCGGACATTCCTGGTTTGCCACCTTTCGCAAGATCGCGCTGCCGCTCGCCGGTCCGGGAATCGCCGCTGCCGGTCTGCTCGCCTTCATCTTTGCCTGGAACAATTTCGTTTTTGCATTGGTGCTCGCCTCGGCCGACAAGCAGCCGGTGACGGTCGGCGCGCTCGCCTTCATCACGTCCTCGGGCATCCAGTACGGCCAGATCTCGGCGGCGATCGTGCTGTCGATCACGCCGACGCTGGCGCTCGCGCTCTATGCGCAACGCTATCTCGTCGAAGGCTTGTCGCTTGGCGCGGTGAAAGGATAGTCCGATGGCAAGCCTCGAACTGCGAAACATCGTCAAGCGCTATAAAAGCCAGACCGTTCTCGACAATCTGTCGTTGACCGTCGCCGACGGCGAAACGCTGGTCCTGTTCGGACCGTCCGGCGCCGGCAAGACCGTGCTGCTGCGGCTGGTCGCCGGCGTCATCGACCCCGACGAGGGAAAGATCCTCATCGGCGGCGAGGACATGACCGATCTCGACGCCGAGTTCCGTGGCGTCGGCATGGCATTCCAGAACTTCGCGCTGTTCCCGCATATGACGGCGTTCGATAACATCGCGACGCCGCTGCAGGCGAAGCACTCATCGCAGGGCACGATCAAGGCCGGCGTCGAGAGCGTCGCCAAGTTGTTGAAAATCGGCCATGTGCTCAGCCACAAGCCGCGGGCGCTGTCCAACGGCCAGAAGCAACGCACCGCGCTTGCCCGCGCGCTGGTCGGCTCGCCGCCGCTTCTCCTGCTCGACGATCCCTTGCGCAACGTCGATGCCAAATTGCGCTTCGAAATGCGCCTCGAACTGCCAAGGCTGCTCGCCGATCGCGGCGCGACCGTCATCTACGTCACCCAGGACTACAAGGAAGCGATGGCGCTCGGCGACCGCATCGCGGTGATGTCGCAGGGCGTCGTCAAACAGCTCGGCACGCCCGAGCAGATCTATCGCGAGCCGGCCAATGTCGAGATTGCCCGGCTGTTCGGCGACCCGACGATCAACCTTCTGGACGTCAAGCCGTCGCGGGACGCCAAGGGCATCTATGTCGGCCTGTCCAACGTCCAGGTCCATCTTGCCGGCGCTCATGAGGCGGTGGTCGGCCGCGACTGCGTGATCGGTTTGCGGCCGGAGGCACTGGCCTTTGTCGATGAAGGCACGCCCGGCGCCATCCCGGTGACGGTCGAGGCTGAGACGCCGCTCAACGAGAAGATCGTCACGCTGGTGCGAACCGTGCGCGGCCGTGAAATCCTGGTCTCGCGTCCGTCCGGGACGCCGGGCCAATCCGAAGGCCGGGCGCATATCGCCGTCGATAGCAAAAGCGCCGTGCTGTTCGATCGGGCAAGCGGCGAGCGTATCGGCTCGAAGAATGTCGTCAATTTGCGCAGTGGAGAAGCGGCATGAGCCCGACCGCAATCACCATTTCGGGCGTCGACAAGTTCTACGGTCCGATCGACCGCGGCGTACACGCCGTCAAGAACCTGACGATGGAAATCGCCAAGGGCGAGATCGTGGCGCTGCTCGGCTCGTCCGGCTGCGGCAAGACCTCGACATTGCGCATGATCGCAGGCTTCGAAGAGGTCTCGCGCGGCACCATCGCGGTTGCCGGCCGCAAAGTGCACACGTTGCCGCCGGTCAGGCGCAACGTCGCAATGGCCTTCGAGGGCTATTCGCTCTACCCGCCGCTGACCGTGCGTGAGAACATCGCCTTCGCCCTCAAGGCCGCCAGGCTGGCGAAGAGTGCGGTCGATGCAAAGGTTGCCAACATCGCCAAGCTTCTCGAGATCGAGGACATTCTCGAGCGCTATCCGAGCTCGATCTCCGGCGGCCAGCAGCAGCGCGCCAGCCTCGGCCGGGCGCTGATCCGCGAGGCCGACCTGCATCTGCTGGACGAGCCGATGGGCCAGCTCGAGCCGCAGCTTCGCGCCGTGCTGCGCGGCCGCATCAAGCATTTCATCAAGGAGCGCGGCCTGACCGCGATCCTGGTCACGCACGACCAGACTGAGGCCAACGCGCTTGCCGACCGCATCGCCGTCATGGAGGGCGGCGTGCTGCAGCAGTTCGACACGCCTGACAGGCTCAAGGAGCGGCCGGCAAACCTGTTTACCGGCACATTCGTCGGCGAGCCGCCGATGAATGTCTTCGAGGCCTATGTCGGCACAGCTGACGGCAAGATCAATCTCAAGCTGCCCGACGGGCTTTCGCTCGACTACGACAAGGATGCGTTCAGCGGCCCGGTTCGCGACGAATTGCTCAACCGGCAGCGCGTCGTCATCGGCGTCAGGCCCTATGCGGTCCGCCGCTCGAAGGATGGTGTGCCGGCGACGGTTTCGGCCAATCAATGGCTCGGCGACCAGACCCATATCGCCGCCGATTTCGCCGGCGGTTCGCTGGTCCTGGTCGAACATGACCGAACCCGCTTGGAGCTTGGCGCGCCGATCAAGATCAGCATCGATCCGAAAAACCTTCACGTCTTCGATCAGGCGAGCGGCAATGCCATTTCGCACGGCACGGAGCTTGCTTGATGCAGGATGTGCTGATCGGCATCGACGCCGGCACGTCTGTCATAAAATCCGTCGCCTTCGACACGGCGGGCAGGCAGATCGCGTCCGCCGCGCTGCCCAATAAATACGAGACACTGCCGGGCGGCGGCGCCGAGCAGGACCTGACGCGCACCTGGGCCGATACCGCGACGACCTTGCGCCAGCTCGCCGACAAGGTGCCGAACCTAGCCAGCCGGACCATTGCCGTTGCCGTGACCGGCCAAGGCGACGGCACCTGGCTGATCGACAAGGATGGTGAGCCGGTAGCCAAGGGCTGGCTGTGGCTCGACGCGCGCGCTGCTGCGGTCGTCGAGGAGATCCGCGCGCGGCCAGAGGACCGGCTGCGCTTCGAAAAGACCGGCAGCGGGCTCGCTGCCTGCCAGCAGGGATCGCAGTTCGTCTTCATGAAGCGCCACATGCCCGCGATGCTTGCCAATGCAGCGACGGCCTTCCACTGCAAGGACTGGCTCTATTTCAAGTTGACCGGTCACCGTGCCACCGACCCGTCCGAGGGCACCTTTACCTTCGGCGACTTCCGCACGCGCGGCTATTCAGATGATGTGCTCGAGGTACTCGGCGTCACCGATCTCAGGCATCTACTGCCGCCCATCGTCGATGGCACCAGGCAAAGCACCTCGCTGTCGGTAGCAGCAGCCGATGCGACCGGCCTGCTCGCCGGCACACCGGTCGTTCTGGCCTATGTCGATGTCGCCTGCACGGCGCTCGGCGCCGGCCTGTTCGATCGCGAGCGCAAGCCGGGATGCTCGATCATCGGCTCTACCGGAATGCATATGCGGCTTGCCGAAACGCCGGACGAGGTTCTGCTCAACGAGGCTGCAACCGGCTACACGATGACGATGCCGGCACCGGGCGTCTTTGCGCAGATGCAGTCGAACATGGCGGCAACGCTCAATATCGACTGGGTCCTTGGCCTCGCCTCCGGCATTCTCGCCTCGCAAGGTATCACGCGGACCAATGGCGAGATGATCGCGCTGGTCGACCAGTGGATATCGTCGTCCGAGCCAGGCTCGCTGCTCTACCAGCCCTATGTCTCGGAGGCCGGCGAGCGCGGGCCGTTCGTCGATGCCAATGCCAGGGCCGGCTTCGTTGGCATTTCGTCCAGGCACGGCTATGCCGACATGGTCCGCGCGGTGTTCGAGGGGCTGGCTTTCGCGGCACGCGATTGCTACGCCGCGATGGGGCCGCTGCCCAAGGAAATCCGCCTGACCGGCGGAGCGGCCAGGAGCCCGGCTCTGCGCAAGATCCTGGGTGCTGCGGTCGGCGCGGACATTCGCACCAGCGAGCGCGAGGAGGCCGGCGCTGCGGGCGCTGCAATGATTGCTGCGGTCTGCGTCGGCCAGTACGTATCGATGGACGATTGCGTCAGTGAATGGGTCACGCCTTTGCTCCGTGCGGCCGAGCCCAGCGACCGGAAACTTGCCGCCGCCTATGAGGCGATTGCTCCGTCCTACGCATTGGCGCATGAGGCGCTGCGGCCGGTCTGGCGTTCGATGGCCGCATCCAGACAAACTGACGTGAATTGAGAAGAGCATGCGCAAAAAAATTGCGATCATCGGTGACCGCTTCATGCTTCCGGACGTGTTTCGCGAGAAAATCGAGGCGGCCTGCGGCGATAATCTCGACATCCGCACCATTGAGACTGCATGGCCCGACGAGCCGATGGAATTCGGCAATGCTGCGCTCGGCCTCGACAAGGTCAAGGAGTATTTCGGTGATCCTGACGAGGTGGTCGATTTTATCGGCGATGCCGAAATTTTTGTTACCCAGCTTGCGCCGCTCTCCGAAGCCATGATGCAGCGCCTGCCGACGCTGAAGCTGGTTGCGGTATCGCGCGGCGGGCCGATCAACATCGACATGGCGGCCGCCAAGGCCCATGGCATCACGGTGGTCAATGTGCCCGGTCGCAATGCCAGCGCCGTGGCCGAGTTCACCATCGGCGCCATTCTCGCCGAGACGCGGCTGATCCGCGTCGGCCACGAAGCCTTGCGCAAGGGCGAGTGGCGCGGCGATCTCTACCGCGCCGACCGCACCGGCCGCGAGCTCAACGAAATGACCGTCGGCGTCATCGGCTACGGCAATATCGGCACCAGGCTGGTTCGGCTGCTGCGCGCGTTCGGCTGCCGCATCCTGGTTTGCGATCCCTATGTGCAATTGAGCGCCGAGGACCGCAATACCGGCGTCGAGCTGGTTGCGCTGGACGATCTGCTGTCGCGCTCCGATGTGGTCACGCTGCACTCCCGGGTCACCGAAGAGACGCGCGGTCTGATCGGCAAGGACGCCATTGCCCGGATGAAGCCGGGCGTGATCTTCGTCAACACCGCGCGCGGACCGCTGGTCGACTACGATGCGCTTTATGAGGCGCTCGTCTCGGGGCACATCGGCAGCGCCATGCTGGAAACGTTCGCCGTCGAGCCGGTGCCTGCCGACTGGCCCTTGCTGCAGCTGCCGAACGTGACACTGACGCCGCATATCGCCGGCGCGTCGGTGCGCACGGTGACTTATGCGGCCGAGCAGGCGGCCGAGGAAGTGCGCCGCTTCATCGCCGGTCTGCCTCCGGTCAATCCATGCTGACGACAGGGCATAGAGCGAGATGAGCGGTGAAACCGAAATCGTCGACCTCTTCGTCATCGGCGGCGGCGTCAATGGCGCCGGGATCGCGCGCGATGCGGCAGGCCGGGGCCTGTCGGTCATTCTTTGCGAAAAAGACGATCTCGCCGAGGGCACCAGTTCGCGATCGGGAAAGCTCGTTCATGGCGGTTTGCGTTATCTCGAATATTACGAGTTCCGCCTGGTGCGCGAGGCGCTGATCGAGCGCGAGGTGCTGCTCGAATCCGCGCCGCACATCATCTGGCCGATGCGCTTCGTGCTGCCACACAGCCCCGATGACCGGCCGGCCTGGCTGGTCCGGCTCGGCCTGTTCCTCTACGACCATCTTGGCGGCCGCAAGCGGCTGCCGGCCACGCGCACGCTCGACCTGCGCACCGCGCCAGAAGGCGCGCCGATCAAGGACGCCTTCAAGCGCGGCTTCGAATATTCCGACTGCTGGGTCGACGACGCCCGCCTGGTCGTCATCAACGCGCTCGACGCCGCCGAGCGCGGAGCCAGGATATTCACCCGCACCGCCTGCATTGCCGCCCGTCGCGAAAACGGCCTGTGGTCGGTGGAGATGCGCGACGGTCGAACCGGCGTCAGGACCACAGTCCGGGCACGGGCGCTGATCAATGCCGCCGGTCCCTGGGTCAATGACGTCATCAACCGCGTGGCTGGCCAGAACTCCAAGCGGAACGTGCGCCTGGTCAAGGGCAGCCACATCGTCGTGCCAAAATTCTGGGAAGGGCGACAGGCCTATCTCGTCCAAAACAGCGACAAGCGCGTGATCTTCATCAATCCCTATCAAAACGATCTCGCGCTGATCGGTACCACCGATATTCCCTATGACGGGCGGCCGGAGGACGTGACCGCGGATGCCGGCGAGATCGATTATCTGATCAAGGTGGTCAACCGCTACTTCAAGCGCCAGCTTGCGCGCAGCGACGTCGTTCGTTCGTTTTCCGGCGTCAGGCCGCTCTATGACGACAATGCCGACAATCCGAGCGCGGTGACCCGCGATTATATTTTCGAACTCGACGCTTCGGCAGGGCAGGCGCCGCTGCTTTCCGTCTTCGGCGGCAAGATCACCACCTTCCGTAAATTGGCCGAGCACGCGCTGGACCGCATCGCCCCGTTCTTTCCGAAGATGGGCAAGCCGTGGACCTCGAAAGGGCATCTGCCGGGCGGCGATATCGCCAATGCCGATTTCGAGCAGTTCCTCGGTGACCTCGGCCACGAATATCCCTGGATGCCGGCATCGCTGGTCAAGCATTATGGCCGACTCTACGGCACAAGGACGCGTGATCTGGTCGGCACGGCTGGTTCGCTCGCCGAACTGGGCCGGCGCTTCGGCAAGGATTTTTTCGAGCGCGAAGCCAACTACCTGTTCGAGCACGAATGGGCCGAGACCGCGGCCGATATTCTCGAACGACGCACCAAGCATGGCCTGCATCTGTCCGGCGCGGAAAGAGAAGCGTTCGAAGACTGGTGTTCGAGTCGGCTGGCGAAGGCCGGCTGATGGCTTTTGCGCTATCCCTCAACACCAATCCGCTGGTCAACCGTTTTGCCGAGCCGGACGACCTGATCGATACGATCGCCTACGCGATCGGCATCCGAGACGTTCAGCTCACGCATGAGTTCGTCAATCCCGGCTGGCCGGCGGCGACGATCGCCAAATTCATCCGCCTGTTCCGCTCCGCTCTCACCCGCACCGGTGTGCGCGTAACATCGGCGATGACCGGCCCCTACGGCAGGCTCAATCATTTCGGCCATCCCGACGCCGACGTGCGGCGCTATTATGTCGACTGGTTCAAGACTTTTGCCGAAATTTCGGCCGAACTCGGCGCTGCCGGCATGGGCACGCAATTCGCGATCTTCACCCATCGTGACTACGACGATCCTGAGCGTCGCGCGCGGCTTTTCGACATCGCGCTGGAATGCTGGCGTGAGGTTGCCGAGCATGCCCGGGCCGCCGGCTTGACCTACCTGTTCTGGGAGCCGATGTCGGTCGGCCGCGAATTCGGCCACACGATCGAGAGCTGCCGCGCGCTGCAGCGCGAAATCAATGCGACCGGCACGGCGATCCCGCTCAAGATGATGGTCGACATCGACCATGGCGACGTGACGTCGAGCAATCCGGACGACATCGACCCTTATGCCTGGGCCGAAGCTTTTCCAAAGGAATCGCCGATCATCCACATCAAGCAATCGTCGATGAACAAGGGTGGCCATTGGCCGTTCATTGCCGCCCACAACAAGGACGGCCGCATCACGCCGGAAAAGCTGCTGGAGACGATTCGCCGGGGCGGCGGCATCGGCAACGAGATCTGCCTCGAATTGTCGTTCCGCGAACGCGAGCCGGTCGACCATCAGGTCGTCGCCATGATCCGCGAGTCGGTCGACTACTGGGCGCCCTTCATCGAGACCGGCAGGGCCGATCTGTTGCCGCGAGCATGATGGGATGAGCAGGAGCCGAGGCGGCTCCTGCTCAGAACCGGAATATGTCAGCCAAATTTCGGATCGAGGCTTCCGGACTTGTAGCGTTTGGCCATTTCCGGCAGCGGCAGCGGCTTGATCTTGGAAGCGTTGCCGGCGGTGCCGAATTGCTCGAAGCGCTCCTTGCACAGCTTCCGCATGGCTGCCATTGCCGGCGTCAGATATTTGCGCGGATCGAATTCGCTCGGATTCTCGGTCAGCACCTTGCGGATCGCGCCGGTCAGCGCCATGCGGTTGTCGGTATCGATATTGATCTTGCGCACGCCATGCTTGATGCCGCGCTGAATCTCCTCGACCGGCACGCCCCATGTCGGCTTCATCTGGCCGCCATATTTGTTGATGATCTCCTGCAACTCCTCCGGCACCGAGGACGAGCCGTGCATGACGAGATGCATGTTAGGCAAGCGGCGGTGGATTTCCTCGATGACGTTCATGGCCAGTACAGCGCCGTCCGGCTTGCGGCTGAACTTGTAGGCGCCGTGGCTGGTGCCCATGGCGACTGCCAGCGCATCGACATGGGTGTCGCGCACGAACTGTTCGGCCTGTACCGGATCGGTCAGCAACTGGTCGTGGCTGATGACGCCCTCGACGCCATGGCCGTCTTCCTGTTCGCCGCCGCCCATCTCAAGCGATCCAAGAACGCCGATCTCGCCTTCCACCGACACGCCGCCCCAATGCGCCATGTCGACGACGCGGCGGGTGATGCCGGAATTATAGGCGTAGTCGGCGGGTGTCTTGCCGTCCTCCTTTAGCGATCCGTCCATCATCACCGAAGTGAAGCCGTGCTGGATCGCGGTGACGCAAGTGGCTTCGTTGTTGCCATGGTCGAGATGCATGCAGACCGGGATATCGGGATGGATTTCGACCAGCGCATCGATCAGTTTGGCAAGCACGACGTCGTTGGCGTAGGCCCGCGCGCCGCGGCTCGCCTGCAGGATGACCGGCGATTTGGTCTCCTCGGCGGCCTCCATGATAGCGAGGCCCTGTTCCATATTGTTCATGTTGAAGGCAGGCACGCCATAGCCGTATTCGGCGGCATGATCGAGCAATTGTCTCAGTGTGATGCGAGCCACTCAGTAGTCTCCCGTATCCGGTTTCGAGCCAGTGTTTGCGGGCTGTTCGGTTGTCGTCGAGCCCCTGATGCTTCTGGCCGCATTTCCGCGGCACCGCAACCGCTGGGCGCTCGGCCGGCAGCAATTCTTGTTACAGCACGCGACCAGAAGCGTCATGATATCTCATAGAGACATAACATTATCACAAAAAATTTGGTGGCTGTGCGACGTTTCCTGTTATATCTCGGAACGTGCGTTCGGGTTGCACGAGGAATCCGCGGAAATGAAGAGCGACGGCCGCCGGCAAGGCATCATGGATTTTCTGATGGACACCGGCACCGCCAGTGTCGACGATCTTGCCTCGCGCTTCGGCGTCTCCAAGATGACCGTCCACCGTGATCTCGACGAGCTCGAGGAAAGCGGTTTTCTGCGCAAGGTGCGCGGCGGCGCCTCGATCCAGCCGAGCAGCCTTTTCGAGAGCGATTTCCGTTACCGCCAGCGGCTGGCCGGCGATGAAAAGCAGCGCATCGCCGCCGCCGCCGTGACGATGATCGAACCGGGCCAGACGGTGATTATCGACGATGGCTCAACCGCGGGCGGCGTTGCTCGGCACCTTGCCGATCTGCGTCCGCTGACGGTGATCTCGAACAACCTGGCTGTCATCCAGGATTTGGCGGGCGTTGCCGGGATTAACCTGATTGCGCTCGGCGGCCAGTACAGCAAGAAGTTCCACGGCTTCTTCGGCCTGCTCGCCGAGGACACGCTGAAATCATTGCGCGCCGATGTCGCTTTCCTGTCGTCATCGGCCATACATGGTGCCTCTGCCTTTCACCAAGATCAGGAAGTGGTCCAGACCAAACGGCTGATGATGGCCGCAGCCGCGCGCAAATATCTGCTGGTCGATCATGGGAAATTCGGCCGCACCGCCTTGCATTTCCTGACCGATCTCAAGGCTTTCGATACCGTCTTCACCGGCCGCGAGCCGCAGCCGCAGATGCGCGCGGCGCTGGATGGTGCTGGCGTTTCGCTGACAGTGATCGCAGAGTAGGAGAGCACGCATGGTTTACTGGGTCGGCACCAGCTGGAAAATGAACAAGACGCTCGCCGAGGCGATGGCTTTCGCCGATGCATTGGCCGAGTTCGTCCCCGGTTTCGACGAGCGCATTCAGCCCTTCGTCATCCCGCCCTTCACGGCGATACGCGAGGTCAAGAAAGCGCTGTCGCCGGCGCGCATCAAGGTCGGCGCGCAGAACATGCATTGGGCTGACGCTGGCGCCTGGACCGGCGAGATCTCGCCGATAATGCTGAAAGACTGCGAACTTGATATGGTAGAGTTGGGCCACAGCGAACGGCGCGAGCATTTCGGCGAGACCGACAAGGCTGTCGGGCTGAAGACTGCGGCGGCGGTGAAGCACGGTCTCGTGCCACTGATCTGCGTCGGCGAGACCTTGGCTCAACGCGACAGCGGCCAGGCCGATGCGGTGCTGGCCTTGCAGGTGCACGGCGCGCTGCAGTTTCTCGAAGGCGCGGCCAAGGCGGCGACTATCCTGTTCGCCTATGAGCCGGTCTGGGCGATCGGTGACAAGGGTGTGCCGGCAAGCTCGGACTATGCCGGCCGACAGCAGGCGCTGATCAAGAAAATCGCCGGCGACCTCCTGCCGGCCATACCGCCGGTGCTTTATGGCGGCAGCGTCAATCCGCAAAATGCCGCCGAACTGATCGGACAGTCTCATATCGACGGCTTGTTCATCGGCCGTTCCGCCTGGCAGGCGGAAGGCTATATAGACATCCTCAAACGCGCCTCGGCGGCGATCTAAGCATCGAACAGGAAGGAAACCGAACATGAAAATAGCCATTGGAGCCGACAGCGCCGGCAAGCCGCTGCTCGACGTCATTGCCTCTCACCTCGCCACCAAGCCCGGCCTCACGGTCAATGACCTCAGCCAGGCGGGCTACTATGCCGACCTGTCGCAGAAGCTCGCCCAGACCATCCTGGACGGCGAGAACGATCGCGGCATCCTGTTTTGCGGCACCGGGATCGGCGTATCCATTTCCGCCAACAAGGTGCCCGGCATTCGCGCCGCACTCACCCACGACACCTATTCGGCAGAGCGCGCCGCAAAATCCAACAACGCCCAGATCATTACCATGGGCGCCCGCGTCATTGGCCCGGAACTGGCCAAGTCGATCGTCGACGCATGGCTCGCATCGGAATTCGATGAGAAGGGACCATCGGCAGGCAATGTCCAGGCCATCGACAGGCTCGACGCGGCGAAGCGGGGTTAGACCAGACTGTTCCGCATCGCATTGATGATCGTCACGGCCGACGCGGCGCCGGGATCCATGTGCCCGAGCGACCGCTCGCCGAGCCGCGACGAGCGGCCCTTCGCGGCGATCATGTCCTTGGTCGCCTCGGCGCCGCGCTCAGCCGCGGCGAACGCAGCGTCAAGACTTTCGGCCAGCGTCTTGCCGGCGCCTTGGGCTGCGGCGGCCGCTTGCGCCGCCGGCAGCCAGGCGTCGACCATGGTCTTTTCGCCGAGCTCGGCCTTGCCGCGATCCTGGATGCCTTGCGCCATCGCCCGGAGCATGGCGATGACGTCAGCGTCCTCCAGAATTGCCTTGCCTTTGACGGCGACGGCACCGCGCATGAAGGCCGTCGCATAGAGCGGGCCTGACGAGGCGCCGACGGCGTTGAGGAACGACTTTGCCGCGGTGTTGAGCAATGCCGTCGGCTCGGTCGACGCATCGATCTGGTCCAGCGCGTCGCGCACAGCGCCAAAGCCGAGCGCCATCGCAATGCCGTGGTCGGCATCGCCGATGACGCCGTCGAGCCGGCAGAGCCGGTCCTTGTCGGCATCGATCGCCGCGGCGATCGCATTGAACATTCTTTTCAAGCCGGCTGTGTCGATCGAGGTCATGATGCCCTCTCAGCCGGCACGGAACATGGCGCAGTCGCAGGGATGGTCGAGCATCTCCTGCAACTCGCCGTCGAGATGCATCAGCGTCACCGAGGCGCCGGCCATTTCGAGCGAGGTGCAATAATTGCCGACCCAGGTCGCATGGACAGCGACACCGATGTCATCGAGCCTGTGCTTGACCCGTCGGTTCATGACGTAAAGTTCCATCAGCGGCGTCGAGCCGAGCGAATTGACGAGCACAGCGACCTTGTCGCCTCGCGCCGGCGCCATCTCGTCGAGGATATTGTCCACCATCTCCTCGGTGATATCCTCTGCCGTCTACAGATTTACAAACTCAAACAGGGGCTCGCCATGGATGCCCATGCCGATCTCCATCTCGTCCAGTCCGATCTCGAAATTGGGCCGGCGGGTCTGCGGCAGCGAGCAGGGCGACAGCGCCACGCCCATGGTGAAGGTGTAATCGTTGGCCTTCCTGGCGATGCGCTCGCATTCGTCGAATGACAGCATCCGGTCGCAGGCGGCACCGGCGGCCTTGAAGATGAAGAAATTGCCGGCGACGCCGCGTCGCTTCTGCCTCTGGTCGCGTGGCGCCGAGGCGACGTCGTCGGTGGTCAGCACGGTGCGCACTTCGATGTCGTCCATTGCCGCCATTTCGGCGGCCATGTCGAAATTCATCACGTCGCCGGCATAGTTGCCATACATGAACAGCACGCCAGCACCGCCGCTGGCCGCCTTGGCGCATTCAAGGATCGGGTCCGGCGGCGGCGAGGCGAAGACATTGCCGATGGCCGCGGCGTCGGCCAGCCCCTTGCCGACGAAGCCGAGGAAGGTCGGCTCGTGGCCCGAGCCGCCGCCGATGACGAGGCCGACCTTGCCGGGGCGTGGGCCGTCGCGGGCGATGATGGAGCGGGGGCTTCCGTCCGCGCTTTTAAGCTGGCGGGGATGCGCGGCCAGGATGCCTTCCAGCATCTCGTCGACCGTGCGGTTGCCGTCATTGATGATCTTCTTGGTCTGCACCTGCATCCTCCCGATTTCGGTATTTTCGCAGATAGTACAGCGTGTTACCGGGATTTCCACCCGGGGACGGACATTTCACGCGGCGATGCGTTCCAGCGCGGCCAGGATCTGCACGCAGGCATTGGCTGCCTCTTTGCCCTTGACCTGGAAGTGTTCGAAGAAGAAGCGGTGATGGTCCGCGCTGTCATGGTAGTTGTGCGGCGTCAGCACCGCCGAAAGCACCGGCACGCCAGTCGACAATTGCACGGTCATCATACCGTCGATGACCGCACTTGCCACGAATTCATGCCGGTAGATGCCGCTATTGACGACGAACGCGGCGCCGAGGATAGCGGCATAGCGGCCGGTCTCGGCAAGCGTTTTTGCATGCAGGGGAATCTCATAGGCGCCTGGCACATCGAAGACATCGACGGCAAAGCGTTTCTCTCCGAGAACCGCCAGTTCCGCCTCGAATGCTTCAACGCATTGGTCGACGATATCGGCGTGCCAGCGCGCCCGAATGACGGCAAAGCGGATCGTTTCATAGTCGTTGTGGGAATGCTGATTCATGGGTCCATCTTTCCGTTTCGATCCAGAATCAGGACGCACGATACGGAATCCGAACCGCGAAAGCGGACCGTCTTCCGTTCGTTCTCTTCCATCCGGACTGTGACCGTCGGCTCCGGAATCACACCGGATCTGCTGACCCTTCCGGCTAACCGGAAAGCGCTCGCGGGCTTGGGCCGAGACCCTTACCGCCGGTGGGGACTTTCACCCCGCCCTGAGAACATTGACGGCGTTTGTATGGAAGGCCGCATTACCGATGTCAATCGACGCCGTGGCTGGAGCTGTAATCTCCCCCCTTGAGGGGGAGATGGCCGGCAGGCCAGAGGGGGTCGTCTCACGTAGAGCGCCAACATCTTCTCGGCCTAGAAGGCGCGGGCGCTCCACACGCTGCGACCCCTCTGTCGCCTCCGGCGACATCTCCCCTCAAGAGGGAGATCATCCGCGCTCGGGAAACATCGCCCTCAGGCCTTCGCGTGAGGCCGTAGCGACACCGCGTTCCGTGATCAAGCCGGTGACCAGCCGCGCCGGCGTCACGTCGAAGGCCGGATTGGCCGCCGGCGTGGCTTCCGGCGATACGCGGACCTGGGCGATCTCGCCGGAAGCCGTCTTGCCCCAGACCAGCGAGACCTCGTCGGGCGAGCGCTGTTCGATCGGGATTTCGGCCAGCCCGTCGCCCACGGTCCAGTCGATTGTCGGCGACGGCAGCGCTACATAGAACGGCACGTCGTTGTCGTCGGCGGCGAGCGCCTTGAGATAGGTACCGATCTTGTTGCAGACATCACCGTTGGCGGTGGTCCTGTCGGTGCCGACGACGACCATGTCGATCTGGCCGCGCTGCATCAGATGGCCGCCGGCATTGTCGACGATCAACGTATGCGGCACGCCGTGGCCGGCCATCTCCCAGGCGGTCAATTGGGCACCCTGGTTGCGGGGTCGCGTTTCGTCGACATAGACATGGACTGGAATGCCGGCTTCCGTCGCCAGATAGATCGGCGCAGTGGCGGTGCCGTAGTCGACGGTGGCCAGCCAGCCGGCATTGCAGTGGGTCAGGATATTGACTGGTTCGCCCGGCTGCTTGCGCGCCGCGATCGCCTTGATGATTTCGAGCCCATGGGCGCCGATGGCGCGGTTGAGGCCGACATCCTCGTCGGCGATCTCGCCGGCACGTCGATACGCAGCCGCGGCACGTTCTGCCAGGGGAAGCGTCAGCAGGAAGCGCTGCATTTCGTTCAGCGCCCAGCGCAAATTGATCGCCGTCGGGCGCGTTTCGTGCAAGGTTGCCCAGACCGCGTCGAGCGCCGCATCCGACGGATCGTCGGCCATCTGCATGGCTACGCCATAGGCGGCGGTGACGCCGATCAGTGGCGCCCCGCGCACCCACATGTCGCGGATTGCCGTGGCGATGCCGGCGACGGTATCGATCTTTTCGATGCGGAAATCATGCGGCAGCCAGCGCTGGTCGATGATCTCCACCGAACGCCCGTCGTCGCTCGGCCAGATGGTACGGTAGTGGCGGTCGCCGACGTTCAAATCCTGCTCTCCCGTTCGATCAGCGCGGCCAATTGATTGACCTCGTCGATGCTGTGGATCTGGCGCCGGTTGACGGCGAGGTGACGGCCGAATTTCAGCGCCCTTGCTTCACATCTGGCGCGCAGATCCGGATCGGCAATGGTCTCGAAATCAGCATTATGGGCAAGGCCGAGAATGCGCCGGTGAACCTCGACGCCGGCAAAGCCGAGCAGATCGGTCCAGATCGAATGCAGCATGTGGTCGAGCGCCTGCTCGGCGCCAAGCCTGTCGCCCTGATCTTCGAACAGGCTCTTCTGGTAGAGCATGCCGGTACGCTCGGTTCGCCACAGATGCGAGAACTCGCTGCGGAACACCGACCATGTCTCGACCGTAACGCCGAGCAGATAGTCGCGCATGGCGTCGCGGCTTCCGCCCTGTTCATGGCCGCGCTGCGAGAAGAACGCCATCCAGAAATTGGCGAGCAGCATGCCGACGTCGAAGGCGATCGGGCCGTAGAAGGCGAATTCGGGATCGATCATCCGCGTTTCGGTGTCGGTGACCATGATCGAGCCGGAATGCAGGTCGCCATGCAGCAGCGTCTCCGCATTGGCGGCGAAGATGTGCTTCATGCGCTGCGCCTCGACCTTGAGGTCGCGGTCGGCGCGCAGCTCGGCGACAATGCCATCGAGCTGCGGGCTGGTGTGCCGGTTCATCTTGGCATCGAAATACGGATCCGAGAAAACCAGGTTCTCGGTGATGTCGCAGAGTTCGACATTGTCGGCGAACAGCGCCAGATCGGCCTTGCGGGCCTTGGTCGCCATATGCAGGTCGGAGCCGCGAAACAACGTGCGGGCCATGAACAGGCCGATGTCTTTCGCGATGTTGGGCAGTTGCCGGCCCTCGATCAGCGCCCGCCGCAAGATAATGTGCGGCGACAGATACTCCATGATGATCAGCGCCTGGCCTTCATCGAAGTGGTAGATATCCGGCACCGAACCCGGCGCCCGTGCCTGTTGCCGCGTCAGCGCATGATATTCGAAGAAGGAGCGTTTTAGCGGCAGCGGCCAGCTGTCGCCGACCAGCCGGACATAGGGCAGGGCCTGCTTGACGACGGCCGCACCCTCAGCGCCTTCGACAATGAACACCAGGTTCAGATTGCCGTCGCCGACTTCACGAACCTTCCACTGGCTCGTGTCCTTGCCGATCTGCGAACGCAGGGCCTCGTTGGCACGGAGACGGCCCGCCAATGTCTCGACCGACAGTGCTTCGAACGGCGATTTCCCAGTCATCCTCACCTCCCGCTCATGTGCTCCGATGATAGCGGAGCCAACGCGGTCGGGCCAAGCTAGGAAGCCTGCTGGCAATTGTCAATCGTGTTGACAATTGCCGATATAGCCCATAGCGTCACGGTCAGGGAGGAACGAATGGGCAATGATGCCGTGTTCCGCGTCGACGGCCTGAGGAAATCCTTTGGCCATATCGAGGTGCTTGGCGGCGTCTCGCTCGAATTGCATGCCGGCGAAGTGACCGTGCTGATGGGCGCCAATGGCGCCGGCAAATCCACCCTCGTCAAGATCATCAGCGGTGTTTACGACCATGGCGGCGGCTCGATGTCGCTTGCCGGTCAGGATTTCGCCCCGAAAACGCCGGCGGAGGCGATCCGCGCCGGCGTCGTTACCGTCCACCAGAACATCAATGACGGTGTCGTCGCCGACCTCGACGTCGCCACCAATCTTACCCTCGACAGGTTGAGCGGCAGCGGCGTGCCGATGCTGTTCAATCCAGGCCGGGTGCGTCGCGAGGCCAAGGCGGTTGCCGACCGCATGGGACTGGTCATCGACCTCAAGGCCCGGATCAGCGATCTCTCTCTTGCCGACCGCCAGATGGTGGCGATCGCCCGCGCCATGGCACACCGGCCGAAAGTTCTGATCCTCGACGAGCCGACCTCCTCGCTGTCCAGTGCCGAGGCCGACCGGCTGTTCGCATTGCTCGACCGGCTCCGCCAGCAAGGCGTGGCCATTCTCTACATTTCGCACCGTATGTCTGACATCAGGCGGCTTGCCGATCGCATCATTTCGATGCGCGATGGGGTTATCTCAGGCATCTTCGACAAGAAGCCGCTGGATTACGAAGGTGCGGTCAACGCCATGCTCGGCCGCAAGATCCAGCTCGAGCGGATCGTCGCCAGGAATTCGGCCAAAGCAATTTTTGCCACGGACGGGTTGCGGATTGCAGAAGGCGCCCGGCCGATTTCGCTGACGCTCGGCGACGGCGAGGTCGTTGCCATCACCGGCCTTGTCGGCGTCGGCAAGACCGCGCTCGCCGAGACGCTGTTCGGCCTGCGCCAGCCGCTGGCCGGGACCATGATGCTGAACGGGAAACCCTATGCGCCGGAGTCGACGGGGGAAGCGATTGCCGCCGGTGTGTTTCTCGTCGCCAAGGACCGGGGCGAAAACGGCATCGTCGGCGACTTCAACATCCAGGAGAATATCAGCCTGCCGTTCCACAGGCGCATGTCGCGTCTCGGCGTCCTCAAGCGCCGCATCGAACGCGCCGTTGCCCGCCAGCAGATCCAGGAACTGGGCATCGTCTGCCGCTCGGAAAAGGACGAGATGTCCACCCTTTCGGGCGGCAATCAGCAGAAGGTGATGGTCGCCCGCTGGATGTCGCAGGGCGCAAGGCTTTTCATCCTCGACGAGCCGTTTCAGGGCGTCGACATTTCGGCCAGGCGCGATATCGCCGCCAAGCTGCGGGCCAGCGCCAGCGGCCGCGCGACGCTGCTGTTCGTCACCGAACTCGACGAGGCCCTGGAGACGGCCGATCGCATTCTGGTGCTGTCGGAGCAGACGATCGTCGGCGAGCACCGCAATACCGATGTCGATCTCGAGCGTCTGCTGGCCGAAGTAGCGGGCGGGCCGTTGCACAGCGCAGCCTGACGGCGGGAAGACAAAGAGAATTGGAATGGAGAGGGCATGAGTTCGGGTTGGATAAAGACGGCGTCAGCGTGCGGGAGCGCCGAATGATCCTGCGCGACAATGCTATTCGCTACGGCTTCATCGTTCTGTTGTTCGGGTTGATCGCCTATTTCGCCATCGCCGCCGACGGCTTCGTCTCGCCGCAAAGTGCTGTCTTCATCTTCCAGTCGGTCGCCATCACCGGCGTTCTGGCGCTCGGCGTCACCGCCACGCTGGTCGTCGGCGGCTTCGACCTGTCGATCGGCTCCGTCGCCACCAGCGCCATGATGGCGGCTGCCTATGTCATGGTGGTGCTGGAACAGAACGCCGTCGTGGCGGTCGTCGTCTGTCTCGTGATCGGCGCCGTCGTCGGCCTGATCAATGGCTGGCTGATCGTCTATATGCGGGTGCCGGACCTCTTAGCGACACTCGGCATGATGTTCCTGCTTGTCGGTCTGCAACGCATCCCGACCGAAGGCCGCTCGATCGCCACCGGCATGACCATGCCGGACGGCTCGGTCGCCAACGGCAGCTTCGGCGCCGCCTTTCTGGCGCTTGGCCGCCATCGCTTCGATTTCTTCATCCCGAACCTCATTCCGGTGTCGGTCGTCGTCCTGCTCGTGCTGGCGGTACTGATCTGGTTCTTTCTCGAATACACCCGTTTCGGGCGCATGATGTACGCGGTCGGCAGCAACGAACGCGCTGCCGAACTCGCCGGCGCGCCTGTCAAGGCATACAAAATCTGGGCCTACGTTATTTCGGGAGTATTTGCCTCGATCGGCGGCATTTTGCTCGCCGCCCGGCTTGGACGCGGCGACATCGCCTCGGGTAATAATCTGTTGCTCGACGCGGTGGCTGCTGCACTCATCGGTTACGCGGTTCTCGGCGCCGCCAAGCCAAACGCCTTCGGCACGGCCGTCGGCGCGGTGTTTGTCGGCGTGCTGCTGCAGGGCCTGACGATGATGAACGCGCCTTACTACACGCAGGATTTCGTCAAGGGCGTGGTTCTCGTGGTCGCCCTTGTCTTTACCTTCGCCCTGTCCGGCAGGGGCAGGAGATAGGGTTCGACCGGGTCACATTTTGGGTTCAACAAGTGGAGGAAGCGACGTGAACATCACAAGAAGACTTTTGGGGAAGGCAGCGCTCGGGCTTGCCGGCGCAACATTGCTGATGCAGATGCCGGCGATGGCGCAGGACAGGCCGGCGCCGTTCGACAAGCCGGGTGCCGTCAAGATCGCGCTGGTCCGCTATCTCTCGACCGGCGACTTCTTCCAGGCGTATTTGTCCGGTGTCGAAGCGCAGGCCAAGGCGCTCGGCGTCGACCTGCGCGTGCTCGACAGCCGCCAGGACGCGGCGCTTCAGGCGGACATGGTCGACCAGGCCATCGCGCTCGGCGTCCAGGGCATCATCATCCAGCACGGCTTGACGGAATCGATGAAGGACGCCGCCCAGCGCGCGGTCGACGCCGGCATCAAGGTCGTCGCCTTCGACGTCAATGTCGAAAACCCCAAGATCCCGCAGATCGAGCAATCCGACCGCGACCTCGCGCGCCTCGCACTCGAACAGGCGGTCAAGGACAATGGCGAGAGCTGGAAGGCCGGCTATGTCTATGTCGCCGGCATCGCGCCGCTCGACCGCCGCAACGAGACCTGGGTCGAATTCAAGAAGAAGTATGCAGGCATCGACGAAGTTGCCATGTTCGGCACGCTCGACAACCCGATCGCCAATTCGGTCGCCAACCAGGCCCGCTCGGTGTTGTCGGCCCACCCCGACATCAAGGTGATGTTCGCGCCCTATGACGAATTCGCCAAGGGCGTGAAGATCGCCGTCGACGAGGCCGGGCTGAACAAGGACATCAAGATCTATTCGGCCGACATCTCGACCTCGGACATCGCCGCGATGCGCGAGCCCGACAGCGCCTGGGCGGCAACCGCCGCTACCAACCCGGCCGTCGTCGGTCAGGTATCCGTGCGTGCGCTGGCGCAGCTTCTGGCCGGCGAAGATCCCGGCCACAACGTCATCGTGCCGCCGACGCTGATCACCCAGAAGGACCTGCTCGACAAGGACATCAAGAACATGGAGGATCTCTCGGCCAAGCTGCCGCAGTTCGCCCATGCCGATGTCGCAATGCCGGCCTGGATGCCGAACCCGAACGCGAAGTAGTCTTTCGCTATCGGCAAAGAAAAAGAGCGGCTCGCGGGCCGCTCTTTTTGTTGGTCCGGTGTTTAGATCTACCTCAACGCCGCTGCGATGTTGCCGCCGTCGACCGTCGTCACATCGGCGGTGGTCCGCTCGGCCAGCGCTTGATGCAGAAAGGCCTGGGCGACGTCTTCGGCCGTCACTTCCTGCCCGAGCAGGTTGCCGGACATGTACTCCTTCTCCGACACGCCGCGCGCGCCCGAGCGGCTGGCGATCATGGCTTCGGTCAACAGCCCCGAACGGATGCGGTCGGCGTTGACGGCATTGGAGCGGATGCCATTCGCGCCGTAGTCGAGCGCATATTGCCTGGACAAAAACAGCGTTGCCGCCTTGGGAATTCCATAAGCGCCGAACTTCGGCCCCGGATTGACCGCCTGCTTGGAGGTGTTGAACAACAGCACGCCGCCGGTGCCCTGTTCCAGCATGATGCGCACGGCATTCTGCGCCGCCGACTGGTGGGCGAAGAAATTGAGTTCGAAGCTCTTGCGCAAGGTTGCGTCGTCGAGCTCGCCGATCCGGCCCTCCCCGGCAGCACCGGCATTGGAGACGAGAATGTCGAGGCCGCCGTAGACGGCGACCGCTTTGTCGAACGCAGCGCGCATCTGCGCCGGATCGGTGATGTCGGCGCCAATGCCGATCGAACCGTTGCCAGCTTTTTTTGCCGCCTCGGCAGCCCTTGACGCATCGAGATCGACGACGACGGTATGGGCACCGTTGTCGGCGAATAGCTTTGCCGTGGCCGCACCGATCGCGCCGGCGCCGCCAGTGACCAGCACCACCTGGCCGGTCAGCGGCTTCGGCTTGTTGGCGGCGAGCTTGGCCTGTTCCAGCGACCAGTATTCGAGCGGGAACAGGTCGGCTTTGGAGAGCGGGCGGAAATCGCCGACGGCTTCGGCGCCGCGCACTGCCTCGATCCACATTTCGCCGACGTCGGAGGCGATCTTCGCGTCCTTGAGCGTGCGGCCGTGGCCGAACATGCCAAGGCCGGGCACCAGCGTCAGCCGCGGCATCGGGTCGAGCATGGTGCGCTTCACATCGTCGAGCGCATCATTGGTCTCGAAATAGGCGCGATAGTCCTTGGCGAATTTCTCGACATGCTCGCGGATGACGGATTTGTAGTCGCCGACCTTGTCAGCGTCGGGCGCCGGCAGTGCCATCGGTCCGGTCTTGATGCGGATCGACAGGTCGGGTGTCGAGACGCCGCGCCCGGCATAGTCGGCAATTTTTGCCGAATTGATGAAGTCGACGATCGCATCCGAGGTCCGGAAATCGCTGATCATCCGGTCGAAGCGGCCTTCGCCGCGCGCCACCGCCGCCGCGCCGCGCAGCATCGGCGCAATCTCCGCGGGCTTCGCAAGCCTGGCCGGCAGGGCCACTTTTTCGGTGCGCGGCTTGCCGTGGCTGGCGATGAAATCCTCGGCGACGTTCACGTAATGGATCATCCGGTCATAGGCCTGCTTGGCATCGTCGCCGAAGGTGAAAATGCCATGCTTGTCGAGGATCAGGCCTTCGACCGTCGGATCGGCGTCGAAAACATCAGCGGACGCCTTCGCCAGATCGAAGCCCGGCATGATGTAGGGCACAAAGCCCATCTTTTCGCCGAACACCTTCCGGCTCAGCGCCTCGCTGTCCTCCTGGTCGACGATGGCGAGGATTGCGGTCGAATGCGTGTGGTCGACGAATTTGTGCGGCAGGAAGGCGTGCAGCAGCGTCTCGACGGAGGGATTGGGCGAGGACGGATCGATGAGGTTCGCCCGCTGCAGCGCGACCATGTCCTCATCGGAGAGCTTCTTCAGCGACCGCGCCTTCAACAGCGCGCCGAGCTTGACCGCCGGCAGGCCCTGCGGCTCGATGACGCCCATGTCCCAGCCGCTGCCCTTGACGCAGAGCACGTCCCATTCGTCGCCGACAAGATCGGTGGCCCTGGTCTTGCACGAGGTGTTGCCGCCGCCATGCAGGACGAGCCGCGGCTCGCCGCCCAGCAGCCTGGTCGTGTAGACGCGCAGCGCCAGATCGCGGGCCACACCCTTCTTTGCATAGTCGGCGACCAGCTTCTCCGCCTCGTCGTCATTCCACAGGTTCTTCATGTCAGCTTCGTCCGATTTCTCTTTGTTGTGAACAGGAATGCCGCGACAAATTGATGACAACGCGCCGGCGGCTGGAAATGTACTGTCTAGGCGACCTTTTCTGCTGCCGCTCCGGCATGGTCGAGCAGCCGTCGCGCCATCCGTGCGTCGACGACGAGATGAGTGCATAGCCCGCCGGCGATCGCCGCGACGAGCGGTTCGAACTTGCTCTCCTCCTGCACCACCACAAGGCGCTTTTCGATGCTGCGCAACGATGACAGCTCTGCCGAAATCAGCCGGCGGTTGTAGCTGCAGTCGAGCGCCTGGCCTTGGGCGTCGATGATCTGCCCGGCAATGACGCCGGCCGCACCCGCTTTGCGCAATACAGCCATTTCGCTTGGCGTCAGCGCGCCGCATTTGACCAGATGGCTGTCGGTGTCCACCGAGCCTACCGAATACAGCGCCAGGTCGCATTCGCCGATGCCCGACAACTGCTCGCGGATCACCGGCTCGGCGCGCAGGCCGCGTGCCAGTTCTTCCGTCGTCAGCACCAGCGGCGCGTAAAAATTCAGCCCCTTGGCATTGAGCCGGCGTGCGATTTCCATCGTACATTGGTCCGGCCGGTACGAATAGGGGGCGCCCAGATTGCCGCAGAGCTGCACCACGGTGACGTCCTGCAGATCGGCATAGGACATGATGTCGGCGATGGTGTAGATCGTCCGTCCCCAGGCGACGCCGATGCGGTCGCCCTTCCTGATCAGCTCGAGAAAGACGCTTGCCGCCAGCACCGCGATATCGGTCGAGGGGTCGGCGACATAGCCGTTTTCCGGCGCGATCCAGACCGCGTCGAGCCTCAGCGCGTCTTCCAGCTTGCGTGCCAGCACGTCGTCGGTGAAAAGCTGGGTCGAGGTCGAGATGTTGACGATGCCGGTCTCGCGCGCCTTGCGCAGATACATCGCCACCGAGGCACGGGAAATCTTGAGCTGGCTGGCCACCTGGTCCTGGCGCAGGCCGTGTGCGTAGTAAAGCCAGGCGGCCTTGTGGATAAGCTGTTCTGCCGGTCGGATCGCCATGCCATCTCCTCGCTGACATTATTCACGGCTCTCGACAAAAGTCAAATTAAGAGAGGAGGCATGATATGGCATTGGAGCATTGCCGATGTCAGTAATTGCACATTTATTGTTATTGCGGTACCATTTGATCAGACAGGAGATCCGAGAATGAATGTATCATTGGGAGAGCGATGGGAAACCTTCGTGTCCAATATTGTCAAACGCGGCCGCTACGGCTCTGCCAGCGAAGTCGTGCGTGAGGGCCTGCGCCTGGTCGAAGAGCGCGAGGAAAAGTTGAAGGCGCTGCGTGCCATGGTGGACAAGTCGTTTGCCGAAGGCGGCGAAGCCTCGGAGCAAGATATTGACGCGGCCTTGGAAGCCAAGGCCAAGCAGCTCGCAAAGGAAGGTTTTTAGGAGTGCCGCGGCTGCGCATGCTGCCGTCGGTACAGACAGATTTGGTCGATATCCTTGAATACATCACCGGCCAAAGCGGCAGCCTATTGATCGGCCGGCGCTTTGTGGATGCGTTGCGTCAGAAATGCCGCGATCTGGCGAGCTTGCCTGCGACGATCGGTCGTGCTCGTCCCGAACTCCGGCCTGACGTCCGAAGTTTCGCTTTCAGGGGGTACGTGATTTTCTTCCGTTACTATGGCGATTTCTTCGAGGTGGCGAACATTGTGGAAGGACATCGGGACATCGATGCTTTGTGGCCAGAGGGTGAAGGCGAGTAGGGGCGCCCAGGTGGATAGGCGAAGCCGCATATCGTTGAGGTGGCTTCGATGAGATATTCACCAACGGCGGGCACTTGCATCGCGAAAAGACGGTCGCAACAGACCGGCGATGCACAAATCCTACACCGTGTTCAAAGCCTGGTGGTAAGAAGGCCTAATAACACATTGCGGAGGACGGGATGGGCAATCCTTACGAACAGGACCTCGACAGGAACCCGGCCAACCACCAGCCGCTGACGCCGCTGACCTATTTCGAGCGGGCGGCAAAAACCTTTCCCGACCAGACCGCCATTATCCATGGCCGCCAGCGCACGACCTATCGCGATTTCTGGAAGCGCTCGCTGAGGCTTGCCTCGGCGCTGGCGAAGCGCGGTATCGGCAAGGGCGACACCGTCACCGTTATGCTGTCCAACACACCGCCGATGCTGGAAGCGCATTTCGGCGTGCCGATGACCAGGGCGGTGCTGCATTCGCTCAACACCCGCCTCGACGCTGCGGTCATTGCCTTCCAGCTCGACCACGCCGAAAGCAAGGTGCTGATCGTCGACCGCGAATTCGCCGGCGTGGTTCGGCAAGCGCTGGCGCTGGCCAAGGTCAAGCCGCTGCTGATCGATTACGACGATCCCGACTATGCCGCCGATGCGCCCTATCCCAAGGGGGAACGGATCGGCACGCTGGACTATGAGGCGTTTGTCGCCGACGGCGACGAGGATTTCGCCTGGTCGATGCCGGACGATGAATGGGATGCTATCTCGCTCAACTACACCTCTGGCACGACCGGCAATCCGAAGGGCGTCGTCTGTCACCATCGCGGTGCGGCACTCATGGCCTATGCCAACACCATCCATGCCGGAATGGGCAAGCACCCGGTTTATCTGTGGACGTTGCCGATGTTCCACTGCAACGGCTGGTGCTTTCCCTGGACGCTTGCCGTGCAGGCCGGCACGCATGTCTGCCTGCGCTGGGTGCGGCCGAAGCCGATCTACGACGCCATAGCCGATCACGGCGTCACCCATCTGTGCGGTGCACCGATCGTCATGTCGGTGCTGATCAACGCCAGGGACGAGGACAAGCGGCAGTTCCCGCAGACCGTCAGCTTCAACACCGCCGCAGCGCCGCCGCCTGAGGCGGTGCTGTCGGGCATGGCCGATGCGGGCTTTGCCGTCACGCATCTCTACGGCCTGACCGAAACCTATGGCCCGGCCGTCGTCAACGAATGGCACGGCGAGTGGGACCGGCTGGAGAAGGGGGCGAGGGCGGCGAAGAAGGCCAGGCAAGGCGTACGCTACGCCGCGCTCGAAGGCCTGATGGTGATGGACCCGCAGACGATGCAAGAGACGCCGGCCGACGGCGAGACTATCGGCGAGGTAATGTTCCGCGGCAACATCGTCATGAAAGGCTATCTCAAGAACCGCAAGGCGAGCGACGAGGCCTTTGCCGGCGGCTGGTTCCATTCGGGCGACCTCGGCGTCATGCATCCTGACGGCTACATCCAGCTCAAGGACCGTTCCAAGGACATCATCATCTCCGGCGGCGAAAACATCTCCTCGATCGAGGTCGAGGAGGCACTGTACAAACATCCCGCCGTCGGCTCCTGCGGCGTTGTCGCCCGATCCGACGACAAATGGGGCGAGGTGCCGGTCGCCTATGTCGAGCTGAAGCCGGGCAAGGCGGCGACCGAGGCCGAAATCATCGAGCACTGCCGCGCGCTGCTCGCCCGCTTCAAGGTGCCGAAAGCGGTGATCTTCGCGGAAATCCCGAAGACTTCGACGGGCAAGATCCAGAAGTTCCGGCTGCGGGAGATGACGAAGCAGCCTTAACGCCTGATCTGAAAACATCAATTCAAAATCCTTTGCGTCGAACAGACGGGGCGGCGTTGCAGGCGCGCCCGGCGGGACCCACATGCTTTTCATGGTCCAACTCCGTCCAGAGATGTCACCATCTGTCATCAGCGGCCAAAATCGGCCTTGACAGGTGATGGTTTTCAATTTACGAGTGACGAAATTCTAAATTCGTCAGTCGTAAATTTGGCAAACAAGATGCTTGAAACTCTAGACACCACCGCCGATTCCGCCCGCCAGGAAAATGTCACACGCATCCTGGATTGCGCGGAGCGATTGTTCCGCCACTACGGCTACGGCAAGACCAACGTCGCCGACATAGCGCGCGAACTCGGCATGTCGACCGCCAATATCTACCGCTTCTTCGCCTCCAAGGTGGAAATCCACCAGGCGGTTTGCGGCCGTATGCTCGAGACCTGCTACCGGTTGACCTACGAAGCCTGCCATAGTCCCGGCACCGCCAGCGAAAAGCTCCGCCGCTACGTGCATACGCACTATCAGTGGACGCTCGAGACCATGATCGACCAGGAGAAGGTGCACGAGATGGTCATCGTCGCCATCGAGCGCGACTGGCATGTCATCGAAAAGCACATCGACAGCATCCACGAACTGGTTGCGGAAGTGATCCGCGAGGGCATCGCCACCGGCGAGTTCGTCGATCAGGATCCGGTGATCGCGTCCCGGTGTTTCGGTGCTGCTATTATCAGCCTCTGTCATCCGCAGATGATGGCCCAGTGCCTCGCCAAGAAGAACCGGGCGACACCGGACGAGCTTACCGAGTTTGCCATCAGAGCCTTGAAGAAATGACCGTTGCCGCCCGTCGGGCGGTGATGTCGGCAATTCATCCCCACAGTTCGGGAGTACGAAAAGTGTCTTTGTCCAAGTCCATCACCTACAGGCGACCGGCCGCCGGCCTGGCACTGATTATCGTTGCCGCTCTCGGCCTCGCCGGCTGCTCGCAGGAGAAAGCCGAGGTCACCGAGATCATCCGCCCGGTCAAGGTGGTCGAGATCGCTAAGGCGAGCGATACCCGTCAGCTCTCCTATTCCGGATCGGTGCGTGCTCGGACCGAGATGAATCTCGGTTTTCGCATCAACGGCAAGATCACCGAGCGCCTTGTCGACATCGGTGACCGCGTCAAGCCCGGCGACGTTCTCGCCCGCATCGATCCCACCGACTACGAGCTTTCGGTGAGAAGCGCTCAGGCCAGCCTCGATGCTGCCGACCGTCAGGTCGAGACAGTCGAGCTTACGCGCAAGCGCGCCGAACAGCTCTACGCCAAGAATTTCGCGCCGAAGTCGCAGCTCGAGCAGGCAACGCTCGCCTATAATCAGGCGGTCGCCACGCGAGACTCCGCCCGCTCACAGCTTGCCCAGGCACAGAACCAGGTCCGCTATACCGATCTCAAGGCGGACAAGAACGGCATCGTCACCGCCGTTGCCGCCGATGTCGGCCAGGTCGTCGGCTCCGGTACGCCGGTGGTGACCGTTGCCATCGACGGCGAGAAGGAAGTGCTGATCGCTGTTCCGGAAACCGATATCGCCGAATTCAAGCCGGGCAAGACCGTCAAGGCGGGCTTCTGGTCCGATGAGGCGCTGACGCTCGACGGCAAGGTCCGCGAAGTCGCCGGCAGCGCCGATCCGCAGTCGCGCACCTTTGCCGTCCGCGTCAGCCTGCCCAACGATCCGCGCGTGCTGCTAGGCATGACCGCCTCCATCGAAGCCGCGGCGGATAACCGGCAGCAGCTGGTGTCGATCCCGCTGGCCGCGTTGGCGCAAAAGGACAGCCAATCGATCGTCTGGACAGTCGACCGCAATGGCGGGACCGTCCATGCGCATCCGGTCAAGGTCGCCGCCTTCACCCCCGACGGCGTCAGCGTCGCCGATGGGCTGAAGCCGGGCGACGTGGTCGTCGCCGCCGGCACGCAGTTCATGACCGAGAATCTGAAAGTCAAGCTGACCGGTGATGCAGCGCAACAGTCGGCGTCGGCCGATGACGACGCCGCAAGGCGCTTGCGCTGACGGCCAGGCAATCCACAGTTTCCGGGCGGCAGGCGGCCCCCCGATTTTCGAGATCTCAGGTCGATGTAACCCCCACGTCGATCCTCGCGTCCCACCGCGATGTAGATCTCTCAACTCGGAAAGCCTCGCCGCCCGGAAGCCCACATCGGAAGTTCCTTGGGCATGCGAAAGCGCGTGCTCTGTTGATCAAATTGAAACGGACTGACGCCGATGACCACCGACACCAATGAAAAGCGATCTTTCAATCTTTCGCGCTGGGCAATCGGCCATCCGAGCATTGCCCGCTTCCTGTTCGGGCTGATCATCGTCGCCGGTGCGCTCGGCCTGATGCGCATGGGCCAGAAGGAAGACCCCGATTTCACCTTCCGCGTCATGGTCGTCCAGGCGATCTGGCCTGGCTCCTCGATCAAGGAGATGGAGGACCAGGTCGTCAACAAGATCGAGCGCAAGCTGCAGGAAACGCCGCATCTCGATTTCGTCCGCTCCTACACCCGCGCCGGCAGCGCCATCATCACATTGCAGGTCAAGGGCGACACCAATCCCGCGCAGGTCGCGGATGCGTTCTATCAGGTGCGCAAGAAGGTCGGCGATATCTCGAATGAACTGCCGCAGGGCTCGCTCGGGCCCTACTTCAACGACGAATTCGGCGACACATTCATCACCCTGCATTCGATCAGCGGCGACGGCTACAGCTATCCCGAGCTGAAGAAATTCGCCATCCAGGCACGCGACATGCTGCTGACGACGCCCGGCGTCGAGAAAGCCGTGATCATCGGCGACCAGCCGGAAAAGCTCTACATCGACGTTTCATCCAAGGTACTTGCCGAACGCGGCCTGACGTTGACCGACCTGCAGAATGCGATCAGGGGCCAAAACAATGTCGACCCGGCGGGCTCGGTCGACACCGGCCAGCGTTCCGTGCGCATCTCGGTCGAAGGCGACGTCACCAGGGCGGCCGACATCCGCGAGCTTCGCCTGCGCGCCGGCAACCAGGTGACGCGCCTCGGCGACATCGCCACGGTGACCTCCGGCCTCGAGGATCCCTATCAGCGCAAATACCGTATCAACGGTCACGACAGCGTCCAGCTTGGCGTCGTCATGGCAAAGGGCTTCAACGTCACCGACGTTGGCAAGGACGTCGAAGCGACCTACAAGCGCTTCGAGGAGGCGCTGCCCTATGGCGTCTCGGTCAATCAGATTTCCGATCAGCCGGGCGTCGTCAAGGATGCGGTGGCCGAGTTCATGGAAGCGCTCGGTGAAGCGCTGCTGATCGTGCTTGTCGTCTCGTTCCTGTCGATCGGCTGGCGTTCGGGCCTGGTGATCGCCATCGTCATTCCGCTGGTCCTGGCAGCCACCTTCGCCATCATGTACGAACTCGGCATCGACCTGCAGCGCATCTCGCTCGGCGCGCTGATCATCGCGCTTGGGCTCTTGGTCGACGACGCGATGATCGTCGTCGAAATGATGGAGCGAAAGCTCGAGGAAGGCTTGGTCAAGGTCGAGGCGGCGAGCTTCGCCTATTCCTCGACCGCTTTCCCGATGCTGACCGGCACGCTGATCACCACAGCCGGCTTCATCCCCGTCGGTTTCGCAGCTTCGACGGCCGGCGAATATGTGCGCACCCTGTTTTACGTCGTCGGCATCGCGCTGGTCGTGTCCTGGTTCGCTGCGGTCTATTTCACGCCATGGCTCGGCCACATGATCCTGAAGCAGCGCAAGCACGCCGGCAGCCATCACGATGTCTTCGACACGGGTTTTTACCGCCGTCTTCGCTCGACCGTGTCATGGGCGGTGCGCCATCGCATCATCGTCCTGGTGATGACGCTGATGACCTTTGCCACCAGCCTGTGGGCGTTCCAGTTCATCCCGCAGAATTTCTTCCCGCAATCGTCGCGTCCGGAAATCCTCGTCGATCTCTGGCTGCCGGAAGGCATCAGCATCAAGGAAGTCGAGACGCAGGCCAAGGCGCTCGAAGCCAGGATGATGGACGACAAGGACAAGCGCTTCATCGCCACCTATATCGGCGAAGGCGCGCCGCGCTTCTTCCTGCCGCTCGACCAGCAGCTTCGCAACCCGAACTTCGCCCAGCTTCTGGTCATGGCCAATGACGAACCGGCCCGCGAGCGGCTGATCGTCAAGCTGCGCACCGTCCTGGCCGAGGATTTCCCATCGATCCGCGCCAAGGTTGATCGCCTGTTCCTCGGTCCGCCGACTGGTTGGCCGGTGCAGATGCGCGTCATGGGTCCGGATCGCCAGGAAGTGCGCCGCATCGCCGACGAGGTGAAGGCGAAGTTCCAGGCAAATCCGTTGCTCGGCGCCATCCACGACGACTGGCTGGAGCCGGTGCCGGCGATGAAGCTGGTGATCGACCAGGATCGTGCCCGTGCGCTCGGCGTCACCTCGCAGCGCATCCGCCAGATGCTGCAGGCGACCATGTCGGGAGCGCCGCTCGATGATTTCCGCGACGGCGAGGAGACGGTTTCGATCGTCGCCCGCGAACCGGAGGCAAGCCGTCACCTGCTGTCGGCGGTCGATTCCGTCTATATCCCGACGGATTTCGGTGGCTCCGTGCCGCTGTCGCAGGTCGCCAAGATCGTTCCGGTGCTGGAGCAAGGCGTCGAATGGCGGCGCGACCGCTTGCCGACGATCAGCGTACGCGCCACGCTGCCGGACGGCGTGCAGCCGAACGATGTCGCCATGAAAATGTACAGCGACATGCAGGGCCTGCGCGCCAGCCTCGCACCCGGCTACAAGATCGAGATCCAGGGTGGCGCCGAGGATGCGGCCGAAAGCCAGGCCTCGATTGCAGCGAAAGCGCCGATCATGCTGGCCGTCATCGTCGTGTTGCTGATGATCCAGCTGCAGCATTTCGGCAAAGCCATGCTGGTGCTGGCGACCGGTCCGCTTGGCATCATCGGCGCGGCGGCGGCACTCTTGATCAGCGGCGCCCCGTTCGGCTTCGTCGCCATCCTCGGTGTCATCGCCCTGCTCGGCATCATCATGCGCAACTCGATCATCCTGGTCGATCAGATCGATCAGGACATCGCCGCCGGTGTGGAGCGCTCCGAGGCCATCATCGGCTCGGCGGTCCGCCGGTTCCGGCCGATCGTGCTGACGGCGTTGACTGCGGTGCTGGCGCTGATCCCGATCTCGCGCGGCGTCTTCTGGGGGCCGCTCGCCTACGCCATGATGGGCGGCATTCTCGTCGCCACGGTGCTGACCATCCTTGTCCTGCCGGCAGCCTACGCGCTGTTCTTCGGCAGGGAGCCCAAGAAGGTGGTGGAGCAGGCGGCCGAGACGGAAGAAAAGAACGAAAGGCCGCAACTGGCCCTGGCGGCCGAATAGAGCTGTTGGCAAATGTGACCTCCGGCGGTTTAATCCGCCCACCAGGCGTAGGCGCCGGAGGAGGACCGTCATGACCATAGCTCAGACAAAGGCACCGCTGCGGCTGCCGATCGACGGGCGCCATCGCCAGATGTTCATCGGCGGTGGCTGGGTCGATGCCCGCTCCGGCCGGACCATGGAGAGCCGCAATCCCGCCACCGGCGCGGTCATCGCCACGGTTCCCCGCGGCGACCGCCAGGACATCGACTTGGCGGTGACTGCTGCGCGCAAGGCGTTCGAGGGCCCGTGGAGCCGGTTCAAGCCTTATGAGCGGCAGGTGCTGCTGCTGAGGATCGCCGACCTCTTCGAAAAGCACTGGGAAGAGATCAGCCGCTCCGACACCACCGACATGGGCATGCCGATCGTGCGCACCCGCGCCAACCGCAACCGCGTCATCGGCATGCTGCGTTACTATGCCGGCATGGCGACGGCGCTGCACGGCGAGACCATCGAGAATTCGCTGTCCGGCGAAATCGTCTCCTTCACCCGCAAGGAGCCGGTCGGTGTCGTCGGCGCCATCATCCCGTGGAACGCACCGACGGCAGCGTCGATCTGGAAGATCGGCCCGGCGCTGGCGACCGGCTGTACTATCGTGCTGAAACCATCGGAAGAGGCGCCGCTGACGCCGCTTTTGATCGCCGACATCATGAACGAAGCCGGCGTCCCGCAAGGCGTCGTCAACATCGTCACCGGCACCGGCACCGAGGCGGGCGCGGCACTCGCCGAGCACATGGGTGTCGACAAGATCGTCTTCACCGGCTCGACGGCGACCGGCCAGTCGATCGTGCGGGCCTCGGCCGGCAACCTCAAGCGCGTCTCCTTGGAACTCGGCGGCAAGTCGCCGGTCATCGTCTGCGCCGATGCCGATCTCGACAAAGCGGTGCCGGTGGCGGCAATGTCGGTCTTCGCCAATTCCGGCCAGATCTGCATTGCCGGCTCGCGCCTGTTTGTCGAACGCGCCGTCCATGACGAGTTCGTCGAGCGACTGGCGGCATATGCCAAGGGTCTCAGGGTCGGCGACGGCATCGACCCCGCGACCGAGATCGGTCCGCTCGTCTCCGAAAAGCAGTTGCAACGGGTCACCGGTTACCTCGAGGCCGGCACTGCGGAAGGGGCGAAACTCGTCACCGGCGGCGAACGGCTTGTGGAAGGCGCGCTTGCCGCCGGCAATTTCGTCGCGCCGACGGTCTTTGCCGGTGTCTCGGACGACATGAAGATCGCCCGTGAGGAGATCTTCGGGCCGGTGATTTCAGCCTTGCCGTTCGATACGCTGGACGAGGCGGTCGAGCGGGCCAACAACACGCCTTACGGCTTGGCTGCAGGGGTCTTCACCCAAAATCTCGCCACCGCCCATCAGCTGTCGCGCAAGATCCGCTCCGGCTCGGTCTGGGTCAACACCTATCACGCCATCGATCCGGCCGTGCCCTTCGGCGGCTACAAGATGAGCGGCTACGGCCGCGAGGGCGGCGCCGAACACCTTGACGAATATCTTAACACCAAGGGCGTGTTCATCAAGATCGATTGAGCCCGCTAATGCATGTCGCGCAAAAGTGTGCAGCGGTTTTGCGATAACGACATGCATAAAAACAAGAATCTAAGGCGCGTCGCATGAGGCCGATCGAACGCGACGCGCTTTTAGCCCAGAAACGAAAAACCCGCCTCAGCGGCGGGTCTCGGGGCGAATCAGCACCATAGCGAAATTAATAGCATAGCTGCCGGCACAAAGCAAGAACAAAATGCAGGGACCGGGCGCATCGCGCGCCCGATCCCTCAAGGCAAGCCTCAGATGACGAACAGCCAGTTGGCGAGCAGCATCACCGCGACGCCAGCGACCAGCGTCAGATAGGGCAGCATCCCGGCCTTTCGCACTGCGAGGTCGGACGAGTTCATGCCGAGATCGGCCAGCATGTGGTCGGGGAACTTGCCCTTGTCCTGGATGTAATGCCGGAAGCAGAACACCGGGATGATCAAGGCTGCAGTGATCAGCCCGGCCCACAATGCCATCGGGTTCCAGACCTTGGCGCCGGCGCCCATGAAGACCGCGTTGACATAGGCAAAGATCGCGCCGAGGCCGAGCAGCCAGCTCGGCGCCTTCCATGGCCGCGCGATGTGGCCATTGTCGATGCGGTGGATCCAGCCGGCATTGAGGTTGAGGAAGTTGAAGATGATGTAGCCGCAATTCGACACCGCGAGGATGAAGAAGAAGCTCGTCGCGTCGGCCGAAGCGATGGCCAGCACAATCAGGTTGAAGATCAGGTCGGTCCACATCGCCCGCGTCGGCGCACCGTGCTCGTTGACGTGGCTGAGGTAGCGCGGCAGCCAGCCGTCGACCGAACCCTGGTAGAGCGTGCGCGAAGAGCCGGCCATCGCCGTCATGATGCAGAGCACCAGCGCCAGGATCATCAGCATGACCAGCAGGCTGTGGATCAGCTGGCCGCCGCCGACCATGCCGGCCAGCGCATCGGCAACGCCGGAGCCGTCGACGATCGGCGTCGCCAGCATGCCGTTCAAGCCGAGCACGCCCTGGAAGGTGAACGGCACCAGGATGAACAGCAGCATACAAAGCAGGCCGGAGTAGAAGATCGCCTTGAAGGTATCGGTGCCGGGGTTCTTGAATTCGGAGGTGTAGCAGACGGCGGTCTCGAAACCGTAGGTCGACCATGCCGCGATGAACATGCCGCCGAGCACCAGCGTCCAGCCGGCGATGTTCCATGCGCCGGGCTCCGGCGCATAGGCTGCCGCCAGCGGCACCAGCGGCGAGAAGTTTGCCCAGTTGATCTGGCCGGTGACGATCGGCACCACGCCGACGATGAGCATCGGGATGATGACCAGCAGGCCGATATATTTCTGCACATTGGCCGTGCCCAGGATGCCGCGATGCTGGATCGAGAAGATGATCAGCATCAGCACCGCGCCGATGAAGAAGGTGGCGTTGAAGGTGAAGGAAACCGGGCCAAGCGTGTGACCGTAGAGCGTCCAGTTGCGGATCGCCGGCGTCGCCGCCGCGGTGACCGCGGTGATGGCATCGGCGGCGCTGGTTCCGGCATGGGCTGCGATATAGGCGGCGACTTCCGGCGAAGTGTGGGTGAACAGCGGCACCGGCGCCAGTGCGTTGAGGATATAGGCGGCGGCGATCGAGCAGCCGAGCGACAGCACCGGCGACCAGGCGAACCAGTTGCACCACACAGAAAGCGGCGCGATGAATTTCGAATAGCGCAGCCAGGCGGTGGCGCCGTAGATCGAGGCGCCGCCGGACTTGTTCGGGAACAGGCCGGCGATTTCCGCATAGGTGAAGGACTGCAGGAAGCCCATGATCATGGATACTGTCCAGATCAGGAAGGCCAGCGTTCCGGTGGTGCCGGCAATGCCGCCGATCGAAAACAGGACAAGGGCCGGAACGCCGCTTGCGACCCAGAAGGCGCCGCGCCAATCGATGTTCCGGTGCAGCTGCCCTTCGGCAGGCGGCACCAAGGTGGTGACTATCGTGCTCATGTACGTGGATTCCCCATTTTTGATGTTCCCCATCGGCAACAGCCGCAATCTCGCGAGGCGTCATCGACGCTCACGTTGAACGGCCCAGGCGTTTTCCGCTCAGTAGTATTTTATTCTTAGCAGTGAAGATTGACCCAACGCGCTTTCACGTCAAGCGCTTTGTGACGCTGTGCACATTGCTGTGAAAGACAGGACAAGCAGCCGCATCGCCGAAAGGCCGGACTAAGCCTCCCGTGGGGGCGATCGATCAGGAGCGCGGCCTGGTCTTTTGCGGATCGTAATGGGCGAAGGCGACGACGCGCGCCGGCAGCCGCTTGCTGTGGCCGTCGAGCTTGCCGATCTCCACCTCGGTGCCGATCGCCGAATGCGCGACCTCGAGCCTGGCCAGCGCGATGGTCTTGTTCAGCACCGGCGAGCGCATGCCGGAGGTGACGATGCCGATCTGGGCGCGGCCGACATGCACGCAATCGCCATGGCCTACCGCGACATTGGCGTCGATGTCGAGGCCGACCAGCTTCCTCTGCGGGTTTTCCTTGCGCCGGATCAGCGCCTCGCGGCCGATGAAATCGTCGCTCTTGGTCTTCAGCGGCACGGTGAAGCCGATGCCGGCCTCGAACGGATCTGCCTGGTCGGAGAACTCGTAGCCGGCAAAGATCAGCCCGGCCTCGATGCGCACCATGTCGAGCGCCTGTAGCCCCATCGGCTTCAGGCCGTGCGGCTGGCCGGCCTGCCAGATCGCGTCGAACACCTTTTCGGCGTCGCGCGGATGGCACCAGATCTCGTAGCCGAGCTCGCCGGTGTAACCGGTGCGCGAAACCACGACGGGAATGCCGTTGCCGCCACCGATGCGGGCGACCGCGAAACGGAACCATTCAAGCTCGTCGATCGACGGCTGCAGCGGCGAGGTCCAGATGATCTGCCGCAGGATGTCACGGCTTTTCGGTCCCTGCACGGCGACGTTGTGCATCTGGTCGGTCGATGAGCGCACCAACACGGTGAGGCCGAGTTTTTGCGCCGTCTCGCGCAGCCATTCGCCGGATAGATCGTCGCCGCCGACCCAGCGGAAATTATCCTTGCCGAGCCTGAGCAGCGTGCCGTCGTCGATCATGCCGCCATGCTCGTAGCACATAGCGGAGTAGACCACCTGACCGACGCCGAGTTTCTTGATGTCGCGGGTCAGCGTGTATTGCAGCAGCGCTTCCGAATCCGGGCCGGTGACCTCGAACTTGCGCAGCGGCGACAGGTCCATGATCACGGCGTCCTGCCGGCAGGCCCAGTATTCATCGATCGGGCCTTGCCTGGCGAAGGAATTGGCCAGCCAATAGCCCTTGTACTCGACGAAGTTGCGGGTGTGCTTGGCAAAGCTCGAATGAAAGGCGGTCTCGCGGGTCATTTTCGGTTCCGAATCGGGCGTCATGCGTCTGGCGATCGCTCGCGAGAATTTATGCTGGCCGGAATAGGTTCGCACATGGATGTCGGTCAGGTTCCAGCCATTGGCCGGCGTCGTGTCGTCGGGGCAGGCGGACGAGACGCAGACGATGTCGGTCAGCGCCCGCAGCAGCACATAGTCGCCCGGCCGCGACCACGGCTCGTCAGAAACCACGATGCCATGCGCGTCGATTGACGTGTTGAAGAAGAAGTTGATCGCCATCCAGCCGGCGCGGGGCGTGACGCCCTTATCGGCGAGCGCCCGGTTGAAATTCTCCGAGCAGTTGGGATGGCCGGGATAACCGATGTCGTCGTAATATTTGGCGGCGCAGGCGAGCGCGAATGCATCGTGGCGGCCGCAAGTGTCCTGGATAACCTCGACCAGCGGCTCCATGTCCTGGTCGTAGTATTTCGAATGCAGGCCGGGCATCGGATAGCTCGAGCCCATCAGTGTGCGGGTCGTGGTCACGTCGAGCGGATGATCGCGCCCCCTGTCCAGCTTGCGCGCCGAAAAGCACTGGAAGTCGGTGCATTGGCGCCCGTCGACATCGATGATCTGCAGATAGTCGCCCGCCTTGACGAAATAGGCTTCCGCCGTCGCCGAATGGACGCGCAGGTCTAGCACGGGATCGGCCAGCGGGTCGGCAAGTTGCGACTCCGCCGCCGGGCGGATGGTGGCGCGGCGGACGATGACGCTAAGCGGCGTCGCCGTATCGTGGCCGTCGACCAGCATCGGACCACCGGGCGCCGCAATCAGCATCGACCCATCGCGGGCGACGGTAAAAACTTGTTGGGTACCGGCAGGGGTGGTGCCGCCGAAAACGCGAACCGCCTTTGCCTGGTCGAGCTGCACCTGGCGCCGCTCGATCCCCCGGCGCAAGGAAGCGAGGCTGTCGTCGCCTTCGGCCAGCAGCGCCTTGATGCCGGCGGCATTGCTGTTCGATTTCTCGCCGAGAATGCCGGGATCGGTCGCGCCGCTGCTGTCCCATGCCAGCAGCTCGCAGGCCTGCCCGCCTTCCACATCGCGCACGGTGATCGTATCGCCGGCCTCGACCTCGATCAGCACCGCGCCATTGCCCTGAACCGGATAGCGCTCCATCCCGGCCGGCAGCGCGATCTGGCCTGGCCGCAGGATCAGGCTTGGCCGGGGCGGTCCGGCGGCGACGGCGGGGTAGGGCGACTGGCTCATCTCAACCCTGGTTTCGAGAAACAAGTTTGCCTGTGTGTGAAATTATTTTAGCGGGAAGAATAGGGCAGAAGAGCCGGAGTTGGCAAGTGAAGGTGGAGCAGCTCGGCCTTATCCTTCCGATTGTCGGCGCTGCCCCTCATTGCCCTGCCGGGCATTTCTCCCCGTATAGTGACGGCGAGAAAGATCCTGTCACCAACGATTTCGCCAATTATCGGCGTTGCAGGAAAGGCGCAGCCGTCGCGGCAGGCCCCCTTCTCCCCGTCACTATACGGGGAGAAGATGCCGGCAGGCAGATGAGGGGCGGCGCCGACGCAGACAGTTTACCCCAATTCCTCGGAATGCCCGATATCGACGCCATACTCCGCGGCGGCATCGAGCATCGTATGCCACAGGCTTTCGGCAAACGTCGCAAATACCAGAAGATTGAACACCGCCTGTCCGTCCGGCCGGTCATTGCCGCGCCAGAGATTGATGCTGGTGTGATCGACCGAGGTCGCGGCAGCGGTGCCGGCCGGGAACGCCGCCGGGTGCAGGTCTAGCGACGACAGTTTGGCCAGCATCGCGCGTGCCTTTTCTCCCGAAACGCTGATCAGCACGCGGGCATGCGACTGGTCGGACAGCGAGGCGGATTGCGCAAACGCCTGGCTCAGCGGTTCGCTCGCGTGCTTGCCGCCATTGGACAGGACGAGGAACTGATCCGGTCCCGACCAGATCAGCGTAGCGTCGGGAGCTCGGACCGCCTTGGGCGTTTCCGGGGCGGCCATGCCAAAACGCGCTTTGGCAGCCTTTGCCAGTTCGGCCCATTTGCCGCGCCGCGCCATCACCTGGATCAGGTCGAAATTGCGGATCTCGGTGAGCGATACGCTGGCCGCCGTGCGGCGCGCGCCATAGGCGCCGACGACAAGCGTTTTCTCCAGCGGACTGCGGGCAATCCAGGAAAACTCAGCCACGCTGGCGCCCTCCATCCGGATCGTAGAAAACCGGGCTGCACAGCTCGACATCGTAGTCTTCGCCGCGCAGTGGGTCATGCGCATGGACGATCTCGCCGATGCGCTCGCGCCCTCGTTCGACCAGGCCAAGCCCGATCCATTGGCCGAGCACCGGCGAGAAGCAGACCGAGGTGACATAGCCCTGGTCGTTATCGGGATCGGGTGTCTTGTCCTTCGGGATGATATGCGCGCCGGAGCGCAGGCGGCGTGTCTTGTCGACCGGCTTGATGCCGACCACGACCTGCCGGTCCGGCGCAATCAGCGCCTCGCGCCTCGCCATGACGCGGCCGATGAAGTCTTTCTTGGTCGACATCATCTTGCCGAGGCCGAGGTCGGCGGCGGTCGTCGTGCCGTTCAGCTCCGGGCCGGCGACGTGCCCCTTTTCGATGCGCATGACGCCGAGTGCCTCGGTGCCGTAGGGCGTCACGCCGAATGACTTGCCGGCCAGCATCAAATTGCGCACCAGCGCGTCGCCATAGCGGGTGGGGACCGAGATCTCGAACGCCATCTCGCCGGAGAACGAGATGCGGAACAGCCGCGCCTTGATGCCGCCGCGAAGCGCGACTTCCCGCGCCCCCATGAACGGAAAACCTTCATTCGACAGATCCTCGGCCGGATCGACGATTTCGCGAAGCAGGTCCCGCGTCTTCGGCCCTGCGATCGAGAATTGCGCCCACTGGTCGGAGACGGAGGTCAGCTGCACGTCGAATTCGGGGACCAGCACCTGCCGGCAGAATTCGAGATGCTGCATCACCAGCCCGGCCTTGGCGGTGGTGGTGGTCAGGAAATAGTGATCCTCGGCCAGCCGCGAGGTGGTGCCGTCGTCATAAACGATGCCGTCCTCGCGCAGCATCAGCCCGTAGCGGGCTTTGCCGACAGCAAGATTGGAGAAGGTGTTGATGTAGACACGGTCGAGGAAGGCGCCGGCATCCGGGCCGTGCACGTCGATCTTGCCGAGCGTCGAGACGTCGCAGAAGCCGACGCCGGAGCGCACCGCCCTGACCTCGCGCGTCACCGAGTCCAGCCAGTCCTTTTCGCCGGCGCGCGGATACCATTGCGCCCGCTTCCACAAGCCGGTGTCGACGAACACCGCGCCCTGTTCGGCTGCCCAGTGATGCGACGGCGTCAGTCGTGTCGCATGGAAGTTCTCGTCGCGATGATGGCCGGCGAAGGCGCCGATGGCGACCGGCACATAGGGCGGCCGGTAGATCGTCGTGCCGGTCTCGGGAATGGACTTGCCTGACACAGCTGCCATGATGGCGAGGCCGGCGACATTCGAGGTCTTCCCCTGGTCGGTCGCCATGCCGAGCGTCGTATAGCGCTTGAGATGCTCGACCGACTCGAAGCCTTCGCGCTGCGCCAGTTCGATGTCGGACGCTGTCACGTCATGCTGGTAATCGACGAAGGCTTTCCCTTTGCCGGCCACATGCCAGAGCGGCGTTAGCGAAAACGCCTCGCTGTCGGCGACCGGCGATGTGCCGGCATTGCCGCTGCGTCCAGCGTTCTGCGCTGCCGCAGCACCCGCGGCAAAGCCCTGGCGCAGGCACTCGGCAAGTCCGAAGGCGCCGTTGGCGGCGCCGGCGGCCACCATGCCCGGAGGCGGGCAATCGGGCACGAAAGCGGCGATATCGTCCTGCCATTTCGGCCGGCCGCGATGATAGGAGGTCAACCCGACCGCCGGATTCCAACCGCCGGAGACGGCAAGCCCGTCGGCCTCGACCTCGGCCCGTGCGCCGCCGGTGAGCGCCACCGCGATTTTCCGAACGCCGTCCTTGCCGCCCTCGACTCCGCTGACGGAACCGTTAAGCACGGCAAAGCCGCCCTTGGCGGAGAGCGCGCGATGCGCGGCGGACACGTCCGGGCGCGCATCGATGACCGCCGCGATTTGCAACCCGGCGGCAAGTGCGGTCTCGACGGTGCGCCAGCCGTCCTCATTGTTGGTGAACAGCGCGATCCGCTTTGCCGGCGTCGCCGCGTAACGCGCGACATAGGTCCGCATAGCCGAAGCCATCATCACGCCGGGCGTGTCGTTGCCGGCAAAGACGATCGGCCGCTCGATGGCGCCGGCGGCAACGACGCAGCGCTTGGCCACGATCCGCCACAGCCGCTGGCGCACCTGGTGCTCGGGCGGCGAGGGCAGGTGGTCGTTGACCCGCTCGATGGCGCCATAGGTGCCGCCATCATAGACGCCGAACAGTGTCGTGCGGTTCATGATGCGGACATCGGGGAGCGCTGCGAGTTCCCCCAGCGTGCGTGAAATCCATTCGGCTGCCGGCTCGCCGTCGATCATGCCGCCGTCGGCGAGCAGGCGACCGCCAAACGCAAAATCTTCCTCGCACAAGATGACACGGGCGCCGCTGCGCCCGGCCGCCAATGCCGCCGCGAGCCCGGCGGGGCCGGAACCGGCGATCAGCACGTCGCAATGCGCCCACGCCTTGTCGTAATGGTCGGGATCAGCAACGCCAGCAGCGCGTCCGAGGCCGGCGGCGCGGCGGATCGCCGGCTCGTAGACCGCTTCCCAGAATTTCGCCGGCCACATGAAGGTCTTGTAGTAGAAGCCGGCGACGAAGATCGGCGCAAACAGCTGGTTGACCGCCATCAGATCGTGGCGCAGCGATGGCCAGCGGTTTTGGCTCGCGGCTTCGAGCCCGTCATAAAGCTCGGCCGTGGTCGCCTTGGTGTTCGGCTCGCGCCGCGCTCCCGTGCGCAACTCAACCAGTGCGTTGGGCTCTTCGGATCCAGCGGTCAGGATGCCGCGCGGCCGATGGTATTTGAACGAGCGGCCGACCAGCTTGATGCCATTGGCGATCAGCGCCGAGGCGAGCGTGTCGCCTTGGAAGCCGGCAAAGCTCTTGCCGTCGAAGCGGAAGCCCAGCGGCGCGGCGCGATCGATGAGACCGCCGCTCGCCAGCCGGTGTGTCTGCGCGGGGCCAACCATCAGGCCCCAACCTCGGCGGCACCAACGCCTGCAGCCGGTTCGACCGCCGAAATCTCGTGCGTCAGCGTGTTGCGGGCGACCTTCAGCCAGGCCCGGCAGCCGCCGCCATGATACCAGAATTCGCTCATCGGCCCGGCGACATTGTCGCGCAGATAGACGTAGTCGAAGACCTCGTCTTCGGAGGCCTCGGCTGCCGGGCGCGCCGGCTTGCCGTCGCCGAGATAGGTGAACTCGCCGAGTTCGCGTTCGCCGCAGAAGGGACAGACAATACGCATGCTTCTTCAGCCAGCCATCAATGCAGGTTCGGTTGGGCGCCTTGGCCCTTTTCGTCGATCATCGCACCTCGCCGGAAGCGGTCGAGGCGGAAGCGGGTGGCTTCGTTGTGCGGCTCGTCGCGCGCCAGAAGGTGGGCAAAGACCAGGCCGGAGCCGGGTGTTGCCTTGAAGCCGCCATAACACCAGCCGGCGTTGAGATAGAGCCCGTCGACCGGCGTCTTGTCGATGATCGGCGAGCCGTCCATCGACATGTCCATGATGCCGCCCCACTGGCGCAGAAGCCGTATCCGGCCGATCATCGGCATCAGCGCCATGCCGCCCTCGCAGACGTCTTCCATCACAGGCAGATTGCCGCGCTGGGCGTAGGAATTGTAGCCGTCGATGTCGCCGCCGAAGACCAGCCCGCCCTTGTCGGATTGGCTGACGTAGAAATGGCCCGCGCCGAAGGTCATGACATTGGGGATCAGCGGCTTGATCGCCTCCGAGACGAAGGCCTGCAGCACATGACTTTCGATCGGCAGCCGCATGCCGGCCATCGCCGCAACGCGCGACGAGGAGCCGGCGACGGCCATGCCGACCTTGGCGGCACCGATCCTGCCGCGGCTCGTCTCGACGCCCGTCACTTTGCCGTTGGCCTCGCGGACAAAGCCGGTCACTTCGCAGTTCTGGATGATGTCGACGCCGAGCGCGCTCCCCGCATGCGCATAGCCCCAGACCACGGCGTCGTGGCGCGCCGTGCCGCCGCGTCGCTGCAAAAGCCCGCCCTGCACCGGAAAGCGCGCATTGTCGAAGTTCAGGAACGGCATCATCTTCCTGACCGCCGCCAGATCGAGCAGTTCGGCATCGATGCCGTTGATGCGCATGGTGTTGCCGCGCCGCGCATAGGCGTCACGCTGCGCGTCGGAATGGTAGAGATTGATGACGCCGCGCTGGCTGACCATGGTGTTGTAGTTGAGGTCCTGCTCCATGCGCTCCCAGAGCTTCATCGAAAGCTCGTAGAAACCGGTATTGCCGGGCAGCCCGTAATTGGAGCGGATGATGGTGGTGTTACGGCCGGCATTGCCGGAGCCGATCCAGCCCTTTTCCAGCACCGCGACATTCCTGATGCCGTATTCGCTGGCGAGGAACCATGCCGTCGCCAGGCCATGGCCGCCGCCGCCGATGATCACCACGTCGTAGTGGCTCTTCGGGCTGGCGTCGCGCCAGGTGCGCTGCCAGTTCCTGTGGCCGGAAAATGCCGCCCGGGCGAGGGAGAAGATCGAGTATTTCATGAACCTGTTTCGCGCCGGGCGTGCAACAATTCCGGATCAGATGTCGAGCGTGTGGTCGCGCTCCCACTGGGTGAAGTGGGAAGCATAGGAATTCCATTCCTGCTGCTTGAGCTTTAGATAGGCCGACGAGAATTCCTCACCCAGCGCCGCCTTGAGCGATTTGTCGTTGTCAAACTCGCGCAATGCGTCGAGCAGGTTGAGCGGCAGCTTCGGCGCGCCCTCCACCGTATGGCCGAACTGGTACATGTCGATGTCGTAGCGCCTGCCGGGATCGGCCTTCGAGCGGACACCGTCAAGGCCGGCGGCGATGATGACGGCCTGCAGCAGATAGGGGTTTGCCGCCCCGTCCGGCAGGCGCAGCTCGAAGCGGCCGGGGCCGGGCACACGCACCATATGGGTGCGGTTGTTGCCGGTCCAGGTCACCGTGTTCGGCGCCCAGGTGGCGCCGGAGATGGTGCGCGGTGCGTTGATGCGCTTGTAGGAATTGACCGTCGGGTTGGTGATGGCGGCAAGCGCGGAAGCATGTTTCATGATGCCGCCAAGGAAATTCCTGCCCTTGGCCGACAGGCCGAGCTCCATCGCATTGTCGGCAAAGACATTGGTCTTGCCGTCCCTGTCCCACACCGAGATGTGGGCATGGCAGCCATTGCCGGTCAGGCCCTGGAAGGGTTTCGGCATGAAGGTGGCGCGCAGGCCGTGCTTTTCGGCAACCGACTTCACCATGAATTTGAAGAAGGAATGCTTGTCGGCGGTCGCCAGCGCATCGTCGAAGGCCCAGTTCATCTCGAACTGGCCGTTGGCGTCCTCGTGGTCGTTCTGATAGGCGCCCCAGCCGAGCGCCAGCATGTGGTCGCAGATCTCGGCGATGACGTCATAGCGGCGCATCACCGCCTGCTGGTCGTAGCAGGGCTTCGACGCCGTGTCGTATTCGTCCGAAATCGTCTTGCCGTCCGGCGAGATCAGGAAGAACTCGGCCTCGACGCCGGTCTTGATGTGCATGCCGTCGCCGGCCGCCTCGGCAATCAGCCGCTTCAGCGTGTTGCGCGGCGCCTGCTCGACCGATTTGTCGTCCATGATGCAGTTGGCGGCGACCCAGGCGACTTCGGGCTTCCACGGCAACTGGATCACCGAATCAGGATCCGGCACCGCCAGCATGTCGGGATGCGCCGGCGTCAGGTCGAGCCAGGTGGCAAAGCCGGCAAAGCCGGCACCGTCCCGCTGCATGTCGGCGATCGCCTGCGCCGGCACCAGCTTGGCACGCTGCCCACCGAACAGGTCGGTGTAGGATATCATGAAATATTTGACGCCCTTCTCCTTGGCGAAGGCGGCGAGATCGTTCCCCATTATAATTCCTCGCTTACTGGCATTTTTGGTTTGTCTTAGAAGCCGTTCTTGCCCGGTATCCAGTTGGTGCCGGCCAGCGGCACGCCGGCCATGGCGGCGGCTTCGATCGTCAAGGCCACAAGATCCTCGGGCTCGAGATTGTGCAGGCTGTTCTTGCCGCAGGCGCGGGCGATTGTCTGAGCCTCAAGTGTCATCACCTTGAGATAATTCGCCAGCCGTCGTCCGGCCGCAATCGGATCGACCCGTTTCATTAGCTCGGGATCCTGCGTGGTGATGCCGGCCGGGTCGCGTCCCTCATGCCAGTCGTCATAAGCGCCGGCGGTGGTGCCGAGCTCGTTGTATTCCGCTTCCCAGCGCGGGTCGTTGTCGCCGAGCGCGACAAGCGCTGCCGTGCCGATCGACACCGCGTCGACGCCGAGCGCCAGCGCCTTGGCGACGTCGGCGCCGTTGCGGATGCCGCCGGAGACGATCAGCTGCACCTTGCGGTGCATGCCGAGATCCTGCAGCGCCTGCACCGCCGGCCTGATGCAGGCAAGCGTCGGCTGGCCGACATTTTCGATGAACACTTCCTGGGTTGCGGCGGTGCCGCCCTGCATGCCGTCGACGACGACGACATCGGCGCCCGATTTCACCGCAAGCGCGGTATCGTAATAGGGCCGCGCGCCGCCGACCTTGACGTAGATCGGCTTTTCCCAGTCGGTAATCTCGCGCAGTTCGAGGATCTTGATCTCGAGGTCGTCCGGCCCGGTCCAATCGGGGTGGCGCGAGGCCGAGCGCTGGTCGATGCCTTTCGGCAGCGTGCGCATTTCGGCGACGCGGTCGGAGATTTTCTGGCCAAGCAGCATGCCGCCGCCGCCGGGCTTGGCGCCCTGGCCAACGACGACTTCGATCGCATCGGCGCGGCGCAGATCGCGCGGGTTCATGCCGTAGCGCGACGGCAGATACTGGTAGACCAGCGTCTTCGAATGGCCGCGCTCTTCCTCGGTCATGCCGCCGTCGCCGGTGGTGGTCGAGGTGCCCGACAGCGTCGCGCCACGGCCGAGCGCTTCCTTCGCCGGGCCGGACAGCGAGCCGAAGCTCATGCCGGCAATGGTGATCGGGATTTTCAATTCGATCGGTTTTTTCGCATAGCGCGAACCGAGCACGACGCTGGTGTCGCAGCGCTCGCGATAGCCTTCGAGCGGGTAGCGCGAGATCGAGGCGCCGAGGAACAGAAGGTCGTCGAAATGCGGCAGCTTGCGCTTGGCGCCGGCGCCGCGGATGTCATAGATGCCGGTCGCCGCGGCGCGGCGGATCTCGGAAAGCGTGTAGTCGTCGAAGGTCGCGGATTTGCGCGGCGTCGTCGGCGGGTTGCGATAGGTCATTGAGCCTCAATACGCGTCGGCGTTGTCGATATTGAAATTGTAAAGCGTGCGCGCCGAGCCGTAGCGCTTGAACTCCGCCGCCTTGACGCCGGTCACGCCGGCGCGGTCGAGCAGGTTTTGCAGCAATTCGAGATGCTCGGGCCGCATCTCCTTGGCGATGCAGTCGGCACCGAGGCTTTCGACCTTGCCGCGCACGAAAAGCCGCGCCTCGTAGATTGAATCGCCGAGCGCATCGCCGGCGTCGCCCAGCACCACGAGGTTGCCGGATTGCGCCATGAAGGCCGACATGTGGCCGATATTGCCATGGACGACGATGTCGATGCCTTTCATCGAGATGCCGCAGCGAGATGACGCGTTGCCTTCGATAACCAGCAGCCCGCCCCGGCCGGTGGCGCCGACATACTGGCTGGCATCGCCTTTGACGATGATCTGGCCGGACATCATGTTCTCGCCGACGCCGGGTCCGGCCGAACCATGCACGGTGATGGTACCGCCGTCGTTCATGCCGCCGCAATAATAGCCGACGCTGCCGCGCACATCGATGGCGACAGGCTGGTCGACGCCGACGGCGACCGAATGGCTGCCTCGCGGGTGCAGCACCTCCCAGGCGGTCTCATTTGAACCGGGGGCCAGATCGTGCAGCGCCTGGTTGAGCTCGCGCAATGACATTTCGGCCAGGTCGAAGACCCTCGATGCCTGGCCCGGCTCTCGCGCGGCCTTGGAGAGGTTGATTGCCGGCATTGGTTCAATGCTCCCAGAAATAGACGGTTGCGGGCTCGGGTTCCCAGACCTTCGCATTGTCTATGCCGGGCAGTTTGGTGAGCGCACGATATTCCGAGCCGAAGGCGACATACTGGTCGGTTTCGGCCATTACGGCAGGCTTGCAGGCGATCGGATCGCGCACCACGCCGAAACCGTTCTTGGTGCCGACGACGAAGGTGAAAAAGCCGTCGAGATCGCTCAGCGTGCCTTCCAGCGCCTCGCCCAGATTCTTGCCATGCGCCATCTGCGAGGAGAGATAGGCGGCAGCGACCTCGGTATCGTTCTCGGTCTCGAATGTCATGCCTTCGCGGATCAGCTCGCGGCGGACATTGTTGTGGTTGGACAGCGAGCCATTATGCACCAGGCACTGGTCGGCGCCGGTCGAGAACGGATGCGCGCCCATCGTTGTCACCGCCGATTCGGTCGCCATGCGGGTATGGCCGATGCCGTGCGTGCCGGTCATCTCGCGGACGCCGAAACGGTCGACGACCGCTTCGGGCAAGCCGACTTCCTTGTAGATCTCGACGACGTCGCCGGCACCCATGATGCGGATGTCGGGGCGCAGCGCCTGGATCGCCTCACGCGCTTGGTCGATCTTGGCAGGCGTCGTCCGGACCACCGCATGCGTCGACTTCGCAGCAATGCTCACCGGCGCACCGATCGCCTTGGCGAGTTCGGCGTCGAGGCCGCGGAAATCGTGCTCCGGCTTAGCCGACTGGATGGTGATCTTGGCTTCATGGGAGGGCGCGCCATAGATGGCGATGCCGGCGCTGTCGGGACCGCGATCGCTGAGGGAGATCAGCATCTCCGACAGCATCGCGCCAAGCTGTGGCTCGAGCGACTTGTCCTTCAAAAACAGTCCGACGATTCCGCACATGTCAGGCTCCCGAGATTTGTTCCCTTGGAGATGTATCGAATGCGTCAGGGGAATTCAATTGGTATGAAAAAAATTTTCCTGTCGTTATATATCGGCTGAGGCGCCGCCAACCGCACTATCGCCGCGCGCGCCGCCATTGTGAACCCATTTGGCATAGCGGATGCGCGCGATCTTGTAGGCATCCAGGATCGACAGGGCATAGATCAGGAAGCCGCCGGCATGGCGTCCGATGAAGCTGGCGTCGGGCGGCGCGATCTTGGCGGTGACCCAGGCGAAGATCACCATGAAGAACAGAAATTGCAGGCCGCGCACCGGCACGCCGAGAACGACATGCCCGCTCGCCGGCAAGACGATCGCAGCGCCGAGAACCAGATATGGGCTCGGTGGTGCGGGGGAGGTGGTGATCTGGCTGGTCATGCCGCTTGCCGTTCGCTTTGATTGATGGCATCGCGCAGCGCCGAAGCCGACGACAGCAGCCTCTCGATCAGCACCGGATCGAGCCTGACCGTGCCGAATTCGGCTTGCCGGAATACGCCGTAGCGCGCCCGCTCGGCCTCGGCCAGAAGCCAGACGATGCGCACGCCGTTCGGTGTGATCAGCAATTCCTTGGCGCGCCCCTCGGCAAAGACATCGAGGTGATCGGCGATGACGGCTTCGGGGAAGCGCACGCCCTTGCGGTCGCTCCGCAGCACCGCCTCGGCCGGAAATCCAGCCGCCTTCGGCAGCGTATGGTCGAGATGATCGAAATTGGAAAAAGTCGTCGGCGATCCTGGCCGCATCATCATGTCGAAAGTGCCTGGTATCGCGACCTTTTCGGTGATCGAAACGCTCAGCCAGCGCGCCGGCAGCTTCCTGATCGCCAGCGTGTCGACGATGGTCCGCACCTGCACCCGCCGGCCGTTCCACGAGCCGGCGAAGGTGACGACGCCGGTAGTGCCGTCCGAGATATTGGCGACGTCGGGGATGACGGCGCGGATTCCGGCTTCCTCGGCGGCAAGCGCGGCCAAGGCCTTGATGCGGCTGGCGCGCGCAAGCCAGGCGAAATGAAGGACGAGAGCCAGGGCAACCGCCCCGGCGAGCAATGCTGAGATCACCTAACGCACCTTGTCACGCAAATGTCCGCCCGACAGGGCGCGCCTCCCGTCAGTACCCCTGCGGCTTCGGCCACGGCATGGTGAACTGGGCGCCGCGGCGCACGAATTTGTAGCGGTAGAAGTGGAACCACAGCGAGATCAGGAAGTAGAAAGCGACCATGGCGATCAGCTGCGAACCGAAGCCGAGGAAGATCGCAAAGAAGGTGACCACGCAAAGGCAGAACAGCACGATCGCCGGCAGCGGATGGAACGGATGGGTGTAGCCGCGGCGGATCGAGCCGAGCGGCCACTTCTTCCTGAACATGATGATGTTGATGCTCATGAAGGTGTATTGCAGCACGCCCGACAGGATCGAGAAGGTGATCGCCTGGTTGAGGTCGGCGATGAAGGCGAAGGCCAGCGCGATCGGCAGCAGGAACAGGATCGAACGGTAGGGCGTGCGGTATTTCGGATGCACCGCCGAGAACCAGGTCGGCAGATAGCGGTCGCGGCCGAGCGAGAACCAGGCGCGCGCGGCGTCGTTGATGCAGCCATTGGCGGAGGCGAGTGCGGCAAGCAGCGTCGCGATGAACAACAGGTTCTCCAGCAGCGCACTGCCGGTCAGTTTGCCTGCGTCCCACAGCGGATAGTAGGTGATGCCGAGATATTCCCAGGGCATCAGCGAGGCGCAGACATACCAGGTCATGGCGGCGGCGATCAAAAGCGTGATCATACCGGCCATCGTGCCGTAGGGCAGCGAGCGCGCCGGCGAGCGCACTTCCTCGGCGGCCTGCGTGGTGCCCTCGATGCCGAGATAGTACCAGATGCCGAACTGGAAGGCGGCGATGACGCCGATCCAGCCATAGGGCAGGGCGTTGCCGGGGGTCACCAACTCGTTCAGCTTCAGCACGGCGCCTTGCGTCCACGGGCTGACCGAGAAGAACAGGATGACGATCGAGACATAGGCGACGGCGGTGATGACGAAGTTGACGTTGAGCGTCATCAGCACGCCGCGATAGTTCAGCCACGCCAGAACGACGATGGTCGCTGCGATGAAGGAATTGTGGTTGAGGCCCTCGACGCCGGCCTTGGCGACGATCGTGTCGCCGAGCAGGATCGCGTCCGACACTTCGAGCATGGTATAGGCAAAGACCAGGAAAAGCGCGACGTTGAAGGCCATCAGCGGCCCGACAATGTGCTTTGCCTGGGCATATTGGCCGCCGGCGGCAGCGACCGTCGAGGTGACTTCGGAATCGATCATCGCCACCGACGTGTAGAGCAGCCCGACGATCCAGCAGACGATCAGCGCGGCCAGCGCGCCGCCCTTGTCCGCCGCGAAATTCCAGCCGGTGAATTCACCGACCAGAACGATGCCGACGCCGAGCGCCCAGACATGGGCGGGGCCAAGCACCCTGAGCAGCGAAACCCTGTCGCCTTGCACTTGCACCGCTGGTTCAGCCGTGATCGTCATCGTTCAATCCCCCACTCAGATCCGGTGTTTTTCGGACACGGCTTCAAGTTCGCCTTCCCTGGACGAGGTCAGCATCTCTTCGGAATAGGTCGTATCGATCTTGAACCAGTCGTAGAGCATCCACAGCGCGAGCACGATCGAGATGCCCCAGCATGCGTAAGAGAGTGCCACCCACATGACGATGCTTCCCTATCTATTTGTCGCCGAACTTTTCGTCGATGACGTCGCGGTATTCGCGGTCCGATGCGCGGAACAGAAAGATGAAATAGCCGATCAGCACCGCGGCCATGATGATCAGCGTCGGCCAGTCGATGATGTAGTGGAACCGGTTCTGGATGATGTCGTGCGCGGTTTCCGGCGTGTAGCCGAGCTTTTCCCAGATCGAGGCCATGGTCGGGTTTTGTCCGAGCGCTTCCCACGTCTTGGCGTCGAGCGCGTCGATGGATTTTGCCGCCCCTGCCAGCCCTAGTTTCAGCGGCAGCCACAGCGCGACGAAAATCGCGACCACGACGACGGCGATATCGAAAACCTGTCCGGCCTTGCTCTGTTCGGGCGGTGTATAGCGGGCCATGCGTCTCCCCCTCAGGACTTGCGGTTGCGGTAGGCGTCGGCATTCTTGATGTCGAGGCCGTAGATGAAGTCCTTGTCTTCCTTGTAGTGGTTGACCATCGCCAGGATCGCGGCCGTGTTGAAGATCAGCACGGCGCCGGCGGCGACCGCGACAACGAGCTTGATGCCGGCGTCGGGAATGTACGGCCATGTCATGAACAGGACAAAGAGGATCGTCGCCCACAGGCAGACGATCAGGAGCATGGATCCACGCACGTCGGAACGGTACAACGCTTCGACGCGCTGTTGCAGGTCGGACATCGGCTTTCCCCTTTTTCAACGCCCGGTCCGGATTGGCCGGTCATTGCCCTCTTTCAAGAGAGTGAAATTTTTTTCATAAAATCCGGCCGAATTTTGGAATTGTCAAGACGATTTTACACAGCGTTAACCGTTTGTTTGGTCCGCGGATTTGCCTGACAATGAAATTATTTGCTTACGGGTATTGCAGGCTCCCGGCGTTTGCGATCAATATTCGGCAACGCTCCCGCCTGTGTGCCGGGAGCAGGGGAAAGCAAAAAGTTCTGTCGAACGGAGGACCAGCGGATGACGGCATCCTGGAGATTTTCGGCCCTTGCGGACCGCCACCGGGCGCTCGGCTCGAAGCTCGAGGACTGGAGCGGCATGGGCACCGCCTGGACCTACGACAAGGACGCCGACGAAGAGTACATCGCCATCCGCACCAAGGCCGGCCTGATGGACGTGTCCGGTTTGAAGAAGGTCCACATCACCGGGCCGCACGCCTCGCACCTGATCGACCTGGCGACGACGCGCGATGTCGAAAAGATCTATCCCGGCAAGTCGGCCTATGCCTGCATGCTCAACGAGGCCGGCAAGTTCACCGACGACTGCATCCTCTACCGCACCGGCCCGAATTCCTGGATGGTCGTGCATGGCTCGGGCACCGGCCATGAAGAGCTGCAGCGCGCATCGGTCGGTCGTGACGTGTCGCTGCGCTTCGACGACAATCTGCACGACCTTTCGCTGCAAGGCCCGACGGCGATCGATTATCTGGCAAAGCATGTGCCCGGCATTCGCGACCTCAACTATTTCCACCACATGCAGACGCAACTGTTCGGTTTTCCGGTGATGATCTCGCGCACCGGCTATACCGGCGAGCGCGGCTACGAGATCTTCTGCCGCGGCCAGGACGCCGGCACGATCTGGGACAGGATCCTCGACGAGGGCAAGAGCGCCGGCATCATTCCGTGCCGCTTCACCACGCTCGACATGCTGCGCGTCGAGAGCTACCTGCTGTTTTACCCCTACGACAATTCGCAGAAATACCCGTTCGAGAACGAAGGCCCGGGCGACACGCTGTGGGAGCTCGGTCTCGACTTCACCGTCAGCCCCGGCAAGACGGGCTTTCGCGGCGCCGAGGAGCACTATCGCCTCAAGGGCAAGGAACGCTTCAAGATCTTCGGCGTGCTGCTCGAAGGCAAGGAGCCAGCCGACGAGGGCGCACCGGTCTATCGCGACGGCAAAAAAGTCGGCGTGGTGACCTGCGCCATGTATTCGCCGCTGGTCAGGAAATCGATGGGCATCGCCCGGCTCGACGTCGACTGCGCGGTGCAGGGCACCAGGCTTGAGATTCGCAACAAGAGCGGCGCCATCAGCGCAACGGCCGAGCCGCTTCCCTTCGACGATCCGAAGAAGACCAAGCGCACGGCGAAAGGCTGAGGCATACTGCGGGTATGGCAGCGAAAAGCATCATCAGCCGCCCGGTCTATGGGACCCTGTCTCCGCAGCCTGGCAAGCATCATCTTTTCATAGCGGATGCAGAGGGAGCGCTGGCGATTGCCGATCTGGCCGCTAAGGCCCCGGCGGATTTCTTCGGCGGCGCCCACATCATCTTCATTCCCGGCCGCGACGGCAAATATGCCGATGTGCTCGAAGCACTGAAGCCGGCGCAGTTCTACCTCGGCCATTCCTTTGCCAGCGCCCTGCCGCGGCTGAAGCAGACGCTGGCCAACGCGCATATGGGGCTCAGGCTCTATCTTGCCGGCACCGAAGGCCTGATCGGCCAGGCCATGCAGGCGGCGCTCGAAGCCGGCATCGACCACACCTCGATCCAGACCGAGCATCGCGGCTCGCTGGCGCGCCGCATGCAGTGCGTCCATTGCAAGGGCATCACCGAGAACGTCACGACGCAGCCGGCGACCTGTTCGCATTGCGGCCTCTTGCTTCTGGTGCGCGACCACTATTCGCGGCGCCTCGCCGCGTTCCAGGGCGTCTGCATCAATGCCGAGGACCGCAGCGAAATTCCTCCAACGGAGGAGGTCTTTCGATGAGCACCGGCACCACCAAGCTCGACGTTGTCGTCAGCGATGTCGTTCCGGTCAACGAGCTGGTGACGCGCTTTCATTTCCGCAGGCGCGACGGCGAGCTTTTGCCGACCTTTTCCGGCGGCGCCCATGTGGTCGTCGAGATGCGCGATGGCGAACGCACCAGGCTCAATCCCTATTCGCTGATGGGCTCGCCGCTAGACACCCGCGAATACACCATCTCGGTGCGCCGCGACGACGCCGGCCGCGGCGGCTCGCTGTTCATGCACAGGCAGGTCAGGCCGGGCACGGAGATGGTGGTCAGCTATCCCGTCAACCTGTTCTCGCTCGATCTGCGCGCCAGGAAGCATCTGATGCTGGCCGGCGGCATCGGCATCACCCCGTTCATGGCGCAGACCGCGCAGCTGGCGGCGGAAGGCGGCAATTTCGAGCTGCACTACACCTGCCGCACCGCCTCGCTCGGCACCTATGCCGATCTGCTGAGAGAGCGCTACGACCGCCGGGTCAGGTTCTATCACGACGACCGCGACGAGCGCGTCGATCTCGACCGGCTGCTGTCGTCGCAGCCGCTCGGCACGCATCTCTATGTCTGCGGCCCGTCCGGCATGATCGGCTGGGTGCGCGAGCGTGCCGCGGCGCTCGGCTGGCCTCCCGAGACCGTGCATTTCGAGCATTTCGCGGCGCCGCAGCCCGGCGCGCCTTTCGACGTGACGCTGGCGCTCAGCGGCAAGACAATCCGTGTCGACGAGCAGCAGAGCCTGCTCGAGGCAATCGAGGCGGCCTGCGTCGATCCGCCCTATCTCTGCCGTGGCGGCGTCTGCGGCCAGTGCGAGACCAACGTCATTTCGCATGACGGCAAATTCATCCACAACGACCATTGGCTGAGCGAAGAAGACCACCGTTCGGGCTGCAAGATCATGCCCTGCGTGTCGCGCTTCGAGGGTCGGTCGCTGGTGCTGGAAAGATAGGAGGCGAGCTTGGGCATCACCTTTCGCAAGGAAACGTTCCGCGACGACTTCACCTTCAGGAACAGCCCGGAGCACATCAGGCGGTTTCCTTTCCCGTTCCATGAAGACAGCTACATGTATGCGGTCAATATCGAGCCGCATGTCGTCGGGCCGAAGGGCAGCGTGCTGGAGAATTTGATCGACGTCGACGAGCACTATGTCGCCGAAATGCAGGACCGCGCTTTGGTGCTGGCCGAAGACCCGCTGCGCTGCCAGTCGCTGCCGCACATGACGCTGGCCGGCTGGGATCTGCTCGAGCTTTTGATGGAGCAGCAGGCGCTGGGCTATCCCGAGCATTTCACGCTGACGCGCGACGGCGACCGCTGGCGCTGGATCAACCGGCCGCTCGGCATCGACGACAGCTTCACCTTCGGTGACGTCTCGACGCTGCCCTATGGGCCGATGGAATATATCACCCGCCAGAGCCAGGGCGATTTCTGCATCCTCGACCAGCGCGACGGCAATCTGTGGATGGATGCCGGCATGGTCACCACCCAGGCCGACTGGTCGCTCGATTTCGACATCGGCATGAACTTCTTCGAATGGCACGCGCCGGTGCCGCTGGCGCATGAGAAGGGGATATTCGTCCGGGCGCTGAAGTTCCTCACCAACATTCAGCAGGGCAAGCCGGCGCGCCGGCTGAACTGGACGATGACCATCAATCCGCGCCTCGACACCAGCCCGGAAAATTACCACAAATGGGGCTCGGACCGCGCCACGGTGACGCCGGAAAATGTCGGCGAAAAAGTGCATCTGCGCGTTGAGCTGCAGAGCTTCTGGCGGCTGCCGCGCTCGAACGCGATCGTCTTCCCGATCCGCTGCTACCTGATCAAGATGGACGAGCTGGTGACGCAGCCGAAATGGGCACGGCGCCTGCACCGCGTCATCCGCGACCTGCCCGAGGAACTCGCCAATTACAAGGGCCTGACGCGCTATCGGCCGACACTGGTCGAGTGGCTGTCGAGGTTGGATGATGGCAGCCCGACGTCGCCTGGGTTCGGGCCGGATTGAGTTTTTCTCGCCCCTGTTGGCGCTGCCCCTAAAGCAGCCAATCTCCCCCCTAGAGGGGGAGATGCCCGGCAGGGCAGAGGGGGGCGCCGTGGAGCGCCGGCCTTGCCCAATCTCCCACCCCAGCGCCTCCGCGAAGCTCACGCCGCGCCGCCCAGCCCAGCCACGATCACGACATGCTGACAGACATTGTCGATATCGCGAATGACATCGTCGTTCCAGAAGCGCAGGACCGTCCAGCCCAGCGCTTCGAACTTCGCGGTTCTTGCAGCGTCCGATTCCGACGTTTCGGCCTGGCCATGCTGGGAACCATCAAGCTCGACGATCAGCTTTTTGTCCGGGCATGCAAAATCGACGACATGGCCGGCGATAGGCATCTGGCGTCGAAATCCCAGTCCCATCAACCTGTGTGCCCTGATCTCATTCCAAAGCTTGAGTTCGGCATCGGTCATCGCCTTGCGCATCCTGCGCGCATTGCGGCGGTTGTTGGCGGATACTAGATTATGCGTCATCGCGGTTCGCCCCCCTCTGTCCTGCCGGACATCTCCCCCTCAAGGGGGGAGATCGAATGTCACTTCGGCTTTCGCCAATCCCCAATGCTGCAAAAGAGTAGCCGTCGCGAAGCCGCCGATCTCCCTCACGAGGCGACCAAGGGGGAGATCGAGCTCCGCTAACCCGCGCTTTGCGGGTAGCAGATGATCGACAAATAGCGCATCGGCAGAACGCTCAGCACTTCCGGTCCGTGCGGCGCGTCGGCGTCGAAGAACAGGCTGTCGCCGGGCTTCATCGGGTAGAGATTGCTGCCGTGCCGGTAAACCACTTCGCCTTCGAGCATATAGAGGAACTCCATGCCCTCGTGCTGGAAGGTCGGAAACACGTCGGAATCCTCGGTGAGCGTGATCAGATAGGGTTCGACGACGACGCCGCTGGTGTTGGAGCCGATATGGCCGAGCAGATTGTACTGGTGGCCGGCGCGCGTGCCGCGGCGTTCGACGTCGAGCCCTTCGCCGGCCTTGACGAAGACGGCACTGCGCTCTTCCTCGAAGCGGCGGAAGAAAGCGGTGACAGGAACGCCTAGCGCCCGCGACAGCGCCTGCAACGTGGTCAGCGACGGCGAGGTGATGCCGTTCTCGATCTTCGACAGCATGCCCAACGAAATGTCGGTGGCGGCAGCCAGATCGGCCACCGTAATGCCGAGCTTCTTGCGGAATGCCCGCACCTCGCGGCCGATCGCGACCTCCAGGACTTTTTCGCGGGTATCGCGAATGGCGTGCGGGTTTTGTGTGAGCGGCGCGCGTATCTTGCGCGGATCGATTACAGCAACCGACGGCTTGGCTTTGCCCGCGGCGGCTGCAGCAGGCTTTAGACTGGATGCTTTTTTCGCCATGTTGCCACCCCGGACCTTGCCGATTCATTTCACTCACGGTGAACATATTCGGTGCCGATACAGAAGCGCAACTCTCACGGCAAGCCACCCGTGTCGAATTGCGCAATGTCCGGATTTCGCCCGAGCTACCACGTCGCTTGGAAATCCAGCTTGGTGAAACGAGGGTTTCGCGACAAGACCTGTTGACAGCATCGAAGGGGCAATTACTGTCCTGTCAGTGAAATTTGTTTCGTTAGGGAAATGAGATCGGGAGGCCCGCAATGAAAGATCGTGTTGCCGTCATCGGAGCCGGGCCGTCCGGCATGGCCCAGCTCCGGGCCTTCAAGTCGGCCGCCGACAAGGGCGCCGACATTCCCGAAATCGTCTGCTTCGAAAAGCAGTCCGACTGGGGCGGCCTGTGGAACTACACCTGGCGCACCGGCCTCGACGAACACGGCGATCCCGTGCATGGCTCGATGTACCGTTACCTCTGGTCGAACGGCCCGAAGGAATGCCTCGAATTCGCCGACTACACCTTCGAGGAGCATTTCGGCCGGCCGATCGGCTCCTATCCGCCTCGCGCCGTGCTGTGGGACTACATCAAGGGCCGCGTCGAAAAGTCCGGCGTGCGCCAATGGGTACGCTTCAACAGCCCGGTGCGCATGGTCACCTTTTCCGAAACGACAAAAAAATTCACCGTCACCGCGCATGACCGCACCAACGACCTCACCTATTCGGAAGAGTTCGACAATGTCGTCGTCGCTTCGGGGCATTTCTCCGTGCCCAACGTTCCCTATTTCGAGGGCTTTTCGACCTTCAACGGCCGTATCCTGCACAGCCACGATTTCCGCGACGCCATGGAATTCAAGGGCAAGGACATTTTGATCATCGGCCGCTCTTATTCGGCCGAGGACATCGGCTCGCAATGCTACAAATACGGCGCCAGATCGATCACCTCCAGTTACCGCTCGAAGCCGATGGGCTTCAAATGGCCGGAGAATTGGAAGGAAGTGCCGCTGCTGCAGAAGGTCGTCGGCAAGACGGCGCATTTCAAGGACGGCAGCACCAAAGACGTCGACGCCATCATTCTGTGCACCGGCTATCTCCATTCCTTCCCGTTCCTCACCGAGGATTTGAAGCTCAAGACCGCCAACCGCATGTGGCCCGACGGGCTTTACGAAGGCGTCGTCTGGGAGAAAAACCCCAAGCTGTCCTATATCGGCATGCAGGACCAGTTCTACACCTTCAACATGTTCGACGCGCAGGCCTGGTTCGCCCGCGACGTCATCATGGGTCGCATCAAGCTGCCCTCGGCCGAAGCGATGGCCGAGCACGGCAAAAAGTGGCGGGCACGCGAGGAAACGCTGGAAGACGCCGAGCAGATGATCTGGTTCCAGGGCGACTACACCAGGAAGCTGATGGAGCAGACCGATTATCCCGGCTTCGATGTCGAGGCCGTCAATCAGACCTTCATGGAGTGGGAGCACCACAAGGCGGAAGACATCATGGGCTTCCGCGACCATTCCTATCGCTCGCTGATGACCGGCACGATGGCGCCGCTGCACCATACGCCCTGGCTGCAGGCGATGGACGATTCAATGGAAAGCTATCTCGAGGTGAAGGGGGTCGCGGCGGAGTAGGCCAGGGGTCGAATACCCAAATCGTTTGGACGGGCTGCGTCGTCGCAGAGGTCCGGACGACGCAAGTTGACCCTGTGGTTTCGGTTTTGACGCCTTCTCGGCGCTGCGTGAGATCGCGGTGTCGCGGGAAGCAAGCGTTTGAAGGCCCGTCGTTTCGCTGATTACGGTCCTGGCGCTCTTCACTACCGGCTGACGCAAAAAACCTCTCGTTTTCCCACTATTGTTCCCACTGCACGTCAAACGCTGCCGGCCGAGGTTTAGCCGTCCGGGCAATCCCGGTCGAGCAACATCCGAACCAGGAGTGAATGACATGCAGGACGATACAATGGTCATGGAGAAGTCTTCCGTTAAGAAGGCGCCGCGGGAGCCAAGGAACGGCGTTGACACGCCCACCCTTCTGGCCACCATCAACGCAGTCGCGGGGCAGCCCGAGCTTGCCAAGTTCCAGTTCCGTGCCAAGAGCCGCTGGATTGCCGGCACGCACAGCAGCAGCACCATGGCCAATTTCTTCGGCGCTGGCACCGAGCAGTCTCACAAGATGGCCTACCAGGCTGACAGCGACCATCCAGCGGTGCTGTGCGGCACAGACAACGGCCCGACGCCGGTCGAATATCTTCTCCACGCGCTTGCTTCATGCCTCACGGCCGGCATCGCGAACATCGCGGCCGTGCGCGGGGTGACGCTGCATGAGGTGGAATCGACCGTCGAAGGCGACATCGACCTTCGCGGCATCCTCGGCATCTCGAACGAGGTCCGCAACGGCTACCAAGGCATCCGTATCTCCTTCAAGATCAAGGGCGATGCTCCCGCTGAGAAGCTCGAGGAAATCGTGACGCAGTCGCGTGCCCGTTCCGCCGTGTTCGACGTGCTGACCAACGGCGTGCCGGTCTCGGTTGTCGTGAAAGGCTGACTTCGGTCCGGAAGAGCAATATCGCCGGCCTCGTCCTGGAAAAGGATGGCGCCGGCGATCTGTTGCCCCTGCTTGCAAGGCGCGGATTCCATGCAGCGTACAGACGTGGCCATTATCGGCGCCGGACAGGCGGGTCTAGCCATGAGCCGATGCCTGTCCGAGCGCGGCGTCGACCACGTCGTGCTGGAGCGCGGCCGGATCGCGGAGCGCTGGCGCAGCGAACGGTGGGACTCGCTCCGCCTGCTGACGCCCAACTGGATGACGCGCCTGCCCGGCGGCGGCTATCGCGGCGCCGATCCCAACGGCTTCATGACAATGGCTGAGACCGTCGGGTTCCTGGAGGATTACGCGTGCTCGATCACCGCGCCGGTGGAGGACGGTGTGGAGGTGCTTTCGGTCGAAACGATCGACGGAGGCTTCCGGCTGCTGACCGATCGCGGCCAATGGAGCGTGCGTGCGGTCGTGATCGCGACCGGATACAGCGACAGGCCACGCATTCCGCCACTGGCAAAGGAGATCTCCTCCCGCATCAGGCAGATCGTGCCGCGGGACTATCGCAATCCCCGGCAACTGGCTCAGGGCGGCGTTCTCGTGGCCGGGGCCTCGGCGACCGGCATACAACTTGCGGAGGAGATCAATCGGTCCGGCCGCCCGGTAACCCTGTCGGTCGGCAGCCATACACGCCTGCCGAGGCTCTACCGCGGGCACGACATCCTGTGGTGGCTCGACCGGCTGGGAATGCTTGCCAAGCCCGTCGCCGAAGTCTCGGATCTCGCCGCGGCACGGCGGCAGCCCTCGCTACAGCTCATAGGTACACCCGAGCGCAGGTCGCTCGATCTCGCCGGCCTTCGGCAGCAAGGCGTTCGTCTTGTTGGTCGAGCCATTGCCGCTTGCGATACACGCATTCGGTTCAATGGCGATCTCGCCGACACGACCGCGGCGGCGGAACGCACACTGAGGCGCGTGCTGGCCAACATAGACCGCGCGGCCGCCGGCGAGGGCCGCTACTCAATCGATCCCGGTTCCATTCCGAGCCTGATCCTGAGCGCCGAACCGACCGAAATCGACCTCATCGACGAGGGTATCGAGACCATCATATGGGCCACCGGCTATCGCCGCGAATACCCATGGCTGAAGTTGGATGTGTTCGACGCCCGGGGCGAAATCCTGAACGATGGCGGCGTCTGCGCGTATCCGGGACTTTACGTGCTAGGCCTGAATTTCATGCGCCATCGAAGCTCCAGCTTCCTCGACGGCGTCGGCCGCGATGCCGAGGCTTTGGCGGCTCACATGGCAATGTTTCTCGACGCCTCTCGCCGAGCCGCGGCCTGACCGCCGAATACAACGCTGGTGCGGCAAAAATCGACGTTGCCATCAACGCTGACGCTCACGCCCGACCACGACAAGGGCTCCACTGGCGCCATAGTTAGCGCCCGCAACCATGGAGAAAATCGAAATGAGTACAATGATGAACCCTTCCCTGTCCCTCACCACAACGCGAGGTTTGCGCTGGGCCGGCGGAACGATGCTGGCCGCAGTCTGGCATTTCATTCGCATCCAGCGGGACCGTCGACAGCTTAATGAGCTGCCGGACTACATCCTGCGCGACGTCGGCATCACCCGCTTCGAGATCAACTCGATCACCTGGTTTGCCGGGCGTGACCCCAGCCGCCGCACGCGTTCAGGCGGCACTGGTGCAGTTTCTGCCGAAGGCCAGCCTCGACTTCCACGCATTGATCCATGAGTCGATGTCAGCAAGCGAATATGCCCGATTTGGCTTTTCGGTCTTGGTATTGCGCGGCGAATTTGCTTCAGTTCCGACGCGGCTCATCGCCCGGGAACTCATTTCCCGCGTTCAGGGCGCAATCGGTACGATTGTTCCTGGCGCGGGACACATGGGGCCGCTGACCCACGCAGATCTGGTGGCGGATCGTTTGGTCCGGCAGATTTTGTCCCATGACACCGCGGGATCGCGAGCTGCATGACCGCAACTTGCCTGTCCCACAGGCAGCACGACCCTTCGAAGCAGATCCGTGGGTGCGGAGAATTCACACCGTAGCTTCTATGCGATCGCGTATCATATTTCCGGCCGGCTCCTCCGTGTCGAAGAAATCGTCCCGCATCTGCATTTCTGTGTAGAGCTTGGCCGCTTCCGCGAGAGTGGCATCCGCGCCAGCGATCTTGCCGCGCCGCTTCGCAAGCCCGAGAGCTAGCAAGGAGCGGGCAAGCTCCGGCCGCAATTCCACCCGCCTGGCAAGATTGCAGGCCTGTTCGAGCCAGCCAATCGCCGATCTGGAAGGTTTCAGCTCGGCAAGGCCGCGCAGTACGATGATCTGGCTCCACGGATCGCCGCGCCCCCGTGCTAACTCGAGCGCATGGCCGAGATTGGCCGCAGCTTCCGGCTCACAGAGGCGCGCACGCACGCATGCGAGCACAGCGCGCGCGTGACATTCGAACTGGGCAAGATCGAGCCGCTCAGACTCGGTCACCGCCATCTCCAAGGTGGCGCCCGCGTCGTGGTTGCGGCCCAGCAGGAATTCCGCATGCCCGAGCACCGTCAACAGCCATGGCCGGAGTAGGATAGATCCGCTGGTCGCGGCTTCGGAGGACCACAATTGCAGCGCCTCGACAAGCGTCGGCTCGGGTCCGCGCAGGACGCCCACCACACCGGTGAAATAGGCGGCCGCGCAGCTGTCGATCGGGCGCGCCACTTCGGCGGCGACCTTATGCAGTTCGGCAAGCGAACGCTCCGCATCGTCAAACCGGCCAAGGCGCGCTTCCGCTTGCGCACGGTGCCCCAGGTACCAAACCGCACGCGCACCGAGCTGTCCGAAACGCTCCAGACGCCAAGCTTTGGTGAATCTCTCCTCATGCGGAACAAGCCGCTCCAGCACCTGCCGGGCCTCGCTGCGGATCAGAAGCGCCTGTGAGGCGGCCAGATCCGACTCGCTTATGCAGCGCTGCACGCCGTTTGCCGTGGCGCCGCGCTTGAGTGTATCGGCCGGTTCCAGCGCCTCCTCGTAGCGGCCGTGGGAGCTGTTAAGATAACTCAAGTGGAGCAACACGTCGGAAATGAGTTGCGGATCGCCCAGTTCCATGGCCAGTTCGCGCGCTTCCAACAGCTGCGGCAGCACCTTCCGGTAGGCCCCGAGGGCGCCGTAGGCGGGTCGCATCCGCACCCGCAGGTTGATCGCCTGGGCCAGGGTTGTCGGATTTCGGGGCAGCGCGGCGACCGCCTTGCGGGCGCTTTCCAGGAACTGGACCGCGGCGGAATAGGCCGAACGTTCCTCCGCCCGACCCGCCGCTTGCAGCAGATAATCCGCGGCAGATTCCCATGCCTCGGCACGAAGAGCGTGTTCGGCCAATTGCTCGATGTGGTGGTTCAGCGACCCGGCATAGAGTCTTTCCGTCGCAACCAACGCAGCCCGATGCAGCCTCTTTCGGTCCTCCGCCAGCAGAGATTCGTTGGTCACCTTCAGCGTCAACGCGTGCTTGAAGGTATATTCCACGTGAGGATAGCTCTGGACCTCGAACAGGAATTCCAGACTCTGCAGTTTGGCCAGGCATGCCTCCAACTCCGCCTCCGAGAGCGGCGAGAGCGCCCTCAGCAGCGGAAACGGAACATTCTTGCCGATAACCGAAGCCAGTTGGAGTACTTGCCTTTCCGAGTCACCTAGCTGCTGGATGCGTGCGGCGATGAGCGATTGAACCGTCGACGGGACGGTGATGGATTCCACCGGTCTCGTGAGCTCGTAGCGGCCCAACCGGCCGGCAAGGACGCCGTCCGCCACCAGTCCGCGCACCATTTCTTCCAGAAATAGCGGTGTGCCCTCGGCCCGCTCGGCAAGCGATTTCCGCAGTTCCCCCAGGCTGGGATCGGATCCTAGCAATTCGGTGAGGAACTGCTCCATTTCATCTCGCGCGAACCGCTCCAGTCTTATCTGCTGGAAATAGCCGCGGCGATTCCATTCGTGCCGATACTGCAGCCTGTAGGTGGCGAGCAGCATGATGCGGTTGGCACCCATGACTTCGACCAGCCTGTTCATTACAGCCTCGCTCTCGGCATCGATCCAGTGCAGATCCTCGATAAGCACGGCGACGGGTGCGGCTCGGCTCAAGGCAACGAGAAAAGCGCTCATCGCTTCGGATACGCGTGAGGTCCGCTCCCGCGCATCGAGATGCCGCCAGGAAGAATCGTTGACCGGCAGGTCCGCGAGGAAGGAGAGCGGCGCCGTGTGACGTGGATCCAGGTTCAACTCCGCCTGTTTGAAGGCAAACAGGCGCTCGGCTTCCGCCAAGCCGTCTTCGCCGCGAATGCCACAGGCCGAGAGCAGCAGCTTCTTTACAGCCCCGAGAGCAACTGACGAATCAAATTCCAGACCGCCGCATTCAAGCACAGTAAAACCGGCCACCTCGTCGAGGGAGAGAAATTCATGGGCAAGCCTCGACTTGCCCATGCCGGGGTCCGCGACGATCCCGACGACCTGGCCGTGGCCCTCCCTGACCCTGCGCCAGGTTGCAAGAAGGATTTTGAGCTCGAGCTCGCGGGCCACCAGTCCGGTGAGGCCGCGGTTGGCCCTCAAGTGCCAGCGCGACAGAGCGTGATTTTCGCCCAACAGCTCGTAAACGCGTTCGTCGCGGCCAAGTTGTGGATGCTCCGAATGCGCCAAGCGGTGCATCTGCACATAGCCCCCGGCTGCTGCGCGCGCCCGGCCTGTCGCGGCGATCGTCGCACGGTGCAAGGCACGCATCAGCCGGTTGGCTGCACGCGGCGCGGCTCCGGCCAGTTCAACCTTGCTGGCTTGGGTCGTCCATTGCTGCCGTACGATCACCTCGCCGGTGTCTATTCCGACCCTCAACTGGATCCCGCCCTGGGAAAGCTCCTCCACCGCCAGCTTGGCCGCAAGCGCGGCGCGGCATGCAAGATAAGCGTGATCCTCCGTGGCGCGAGCGAGGCCGAATGCTGCGGTGATTGTCCCGTCAGCAGCCGACGTGACGACGCCGCCATGACTCTCCACGACTTCTATCACCCGATCCTCGACGGGCTGGAATTCGCGGATCGCCACTTCCGGATCCTCCGTTTCGAGGAGATGCATGGGACTGACCACTTCCGTGGCTAGTACGGTTATGTACTGCCGGGAGCGGTTGATTCCCAAGGACGCCGGAGGGCCGGCCAATTGCTGCGTCTGTTCAGGGTCGGCAAGGAAACGACGCGTTTCCTCCACGAAGGTCGCGAATGCCGGTTCATGGCCAAGCAGCACGTGGTTGGCGCTGTCGAGCGCGACGAAACGCGCGCCGGGAATTTTCCCTGCCATCGCTTGGCCATGGTCGAACGGAATGACTGCGTCCCGCGTGGCATGCATCACCAGAGTCGGAACGCGGACCCGTGGTAACAGCTCGTCCACGTCGATGACGGCGCCTTCCTGGAAAATGCGATGGGCAATCTCCGGCGAGACGGTATTGCGTTGCAGCTCGTTGTACCAATTCCTCTGTTCCGGCGTTGCTTCAGGAATGAAGAGGGAGGTGAACATCTGCCGGAACACAGGGTCGTCTTGGCCCCACCCTTCCTGTATCAGCGATCCCATCGCTTCGCGGCGCGCTATTTCGCGCTGATTGCCCCGTTTGCGCCAGCCTTTGGTAAATCCGCCATACAGCACCATCCCGGCCACGCGCTCGGGATGCCGGACGGCATAGGCTATCGAAACGGCGCACCCTTGGGAAATGCCAAGCAGGGAAACGCGGCGCAGACCGGCCGCATCGATGATGCTCTCCAGGTCGGCGACCATGGCTTCGAAGGATAGGTCGGCGGGATACCGGTCCGACAGACCGTTGCCGCGCTGGTCGTAGCGTATCAGCTGGTAGTGCGCCGAGAGGCCCTCGATCCAATGCTTCCACACCGGACTGTCCCATTCGAGCTCGAGATGGGACATCCAGTGCGCGGCCCTTACCAAAGGGGGACCTTGACCACTCAAGGAATAGGCCAGGCGCGCGCCATCGGGCGTCGTGCACCGGCGGATCTCCTGCGCGAGGACTCGCTCCGGCGGAGGACGGAGCTGTATCTCCGCTGCAGGCCAAACCTGCGGAGTGACGGTCTCTCCGCTGGGAGCGGCCGCGGGTTCGGTTCTCGAAGCGCGGCTCTGGACCATGGCGGATTGCCGTGCTGCCTCGCTCAGCCGGCGGATGTCCGCTCGAAGAGCCTCGTCTTCGGGCTCCAACCCGTGAAGGACATGGGCGTACGGAAGCGCCCGCGCCGGCTCATCCGCCAGCCGGTCGACGAGCACCCGAAGGATGCGCAGATGCGTCACGTGCAGTTCGTCGGCGGTCGCAATGCGCCAGGCTTCGAATTCCGGACAGCGCGGCAATGAGAGGTCATCCAGGAAACCTCCGCGGAACGCTCCGGCGAGTGCCTCCAGTTTCTCCCCTTCGAGAGCCTCTATGTCGCGAGCGCCAAGGCCGCGGAGCGGCGCGACGTCCAGCACGATTTCGCTGGTGTTCAGGCGAACTGCGTTACGGTCGGCTTCCAGGATCCCGCCGTCCCCGAGCTCGACAACCTGTCGGATCTTCGAGAGGCTCCAGCGCAGGGCGCCGCGAGGATCGTCCGGTACCTCCCAGAACATCTCGCAAAGGCGCTCGCGCCGCTGCGGGCGCTCTACGAGGGCAAGATAGGCCAGCAGCGCCCGCGTCTTTTTCGAAGGCGGCAAGGAAACGACCTCGCCAAGGCGAAGGACGGTCAGATCTCCGAGAACGCGAATTTCGAGCGACACTTTGTTGATCCTAGTGCGCCTGCTAAATTAGCGATGGATTGTATCAAGTCCGTGCCGCTGCCGAAAGCGTTCGTTTCCGGAGCGCGAGGTTTCCGCCTGCGCTGATTTGCTCTTCTCTTCGTGAGAGAGCCGGGACGGACAGGTGCGGATGAAAGCCGAGCCGGAAACGGGATCACGCCCGTTCCGGCTCGGCTAGTGCTGGTAACGGCACTCTGAAAAGCCCGTAGGCGGGATCTCACGCTGCCGCGCGCACCCATCGAGGCAGCAGGCTCTCGGGATTTGCGCATGCGCTGGACGTGTAGCTTGCCCCGACGAACTCCAGCCGGGCGGCGAGCGTGCCGTCCCGCCAGGCCGCAAGCGTATCCATGCAGCCACCGATATGCTCGCCGCCGACAAAGACCTGCGGAATTGTAGGCGAACCGATCCGGGCCCTCAGGGCCTTCCGGATTTCCCCGTCCAGGCCGTTCTTCTGGAATTCTGGAGCATCGATTTCGATGGACCTGTAGGCGATTCCCGCGCGGTCGAAGAGCTTTCTTACCGTCCAGCAGAATTCGCACCATGTCAGCGCGAACATGACCACCGGACGCTCCGGATCACGGATCGCCTTGTCGACCATCGCATGCGCCGACTGATCGATTTGGATTTCGTTTACAGGTGCCGATGAAAGGGCGAAGGATGGCGGCCGGTCGAAGCGGTAGCCGGGTGTGGAGTGAGAGATCGCCTCTTCGGCGGGCGACATTTCCTCGCTGATGTGATCGAACAGGATCGTGCTGAGATACCGCTCACCCGTATCAGGCAACATACAGAGCACGTTTCGGTCCGGGCCGACGCGTCGAGCGATTTCCAGTGCCCCGCTCAAGGTTGCCCCGCCGGAGATGCCCGCCAGTATTCCTTCTTCCGTCGCAAGCCGGCGCGCGGCTTCCAGAGCGCTGGCGCCTGAAACGGGTAGGATCTCGTCCACAAGATCGTCAGCCATCGCGTTGCCGACGATCTGCGGAATGAAATCAGGGCTCCACCCCTGCATCGGATGTGGCCGGAAGCGGGTGTGCGCCCGAGTCGGCAGCCCCTGTTCGTCGAAAGTTTGGGGAATGCCACTCGACAGCAGCGCCGAATTGTCGGGCTCGCAGACTATGATCCGCGTTTCCGGCCGCTCGCGCTTGAGCACTCGCGCCACACCGGCAAGTGTTCCGCCGGTCCCGGTGCCGGTGACCCAGTAGTCGAGTGGACGGTTCTGGAACGCCGCGAGGATTTCAAGCGCTGTCGTGCGGGCATGAATATCGGCGTTGACGGGCGTCTCGAATTGCCGGCACAGGAACCAGCCGTGCGCTCCGGCCAGTTGGACCGCCTTGGCGAGCATGCCGCTGCCGCGCTCGACGGCAGGGGTCAACACGACCTTGGCCCCGAAAAAACGCATCAGCTTGCGGCGTTCGAGGCTGGCGTTTTCCGGCATGACGATGACGAGAGGGTAGCCTTTCCTCGCGCAAACCATGGCGAGTCCTATGCCCGTGTTGCCGCTCGTCGCCTCGATCACCGTCTGGCCAGGCCGAAGTGCGCCGGAACTCTCCGCTTCTTCGATGAGCGCGGCGGCAAGCCGGTCCTTGACCGAGCCGCCAGGATTGAACGCCTCGAGCTTGGCATAGAGCGAAGCGGCGCCGTTGTTGATGCGGGAAAGGCGGACGACCGGCGTATTGCCGATCGTGTCGAGAATGCTGTCGTAGATACTGCTCATCTCAGCTGGTCCTTGCTTGGTGACGACGGTGCTCCGCCGGTCCGTTCGATCTCTGAGGTTGGCAGGAAGGCCGTGGTTTGCAGCGTTCGAACCAACGTTGAAGTAAATGGATTTCGACGTTTGAATCAGCGGCACATCGCAGGATCCGGAACGCGGCTGCATGGGACCTGCGCTCTTGCGCTGGATGATGCCGCCAATGCGCCCAGAACCACGAGACTGGCCGCGCCTGCGACAAATGCCGCCAGGAAAGCGGGCCCATAGCTGCCGAAGCTGTCATAGACAAAGCCGCCGAAATATCCGGCCACGCCCATCCCCACCCAGGCGATCAGCATGACGATGCCGAGTGACTGGCCAAAGCGTTCGGCTGGCGCAAATTGGCGCACGCAAAGGATCAGGCATGTCATGTTTCCGGCAAAGCCGAAGCCAAAAACCGCCGACAGCGCCAGCAGGCTCAGCTGCTGGTCCAGCGCGGGAAAAATCGCAACGCATGCCGTCTGAATAAACGACGCCAGGGCGTAGGCAGAAATGTTGCCTGCCCGGTCGGCGAGGAGCCCGAATACGATCCGCCCGATGGCGCCGAACAGCATGGCGATCAGCAGGCTGAGCGATCCGACATCCGAAGATCCGCACACGGCCGTGACGAAGCTCGTGAGGTGCATCAGCGGGACGCCCATGCAGGCGCAGCAGAGGAAGGCTGCGGCAGATAGCAGCGTCACCGGGGAAAGATGGCCACCTTGGAAGCCTGGCCTCGCTGAAAAATGCGCCGGTGCGGCAAGGATCCGATTGACGGGCGGCGCCTGAACCGCCGGCATGAAGATCGCCAGCGCAGCCGTCGTCGCCACAGCCATGATCGCGTATGCGAGGCGCCAGCCGACGCCATCGATCAATGCATTTGCGGCGTAGGGCAGTACGCCCTGGCCCAGGGCTCCGCCTGCTGTGACGATCCCTATCGCCAGGCCGCGGCGGCGGTCGAACCAGAGCCCGGTCACGGCAAGTACCGGCGCATAGAGACAGGCAAAGCCTAGCCCGCCTAAAGCGAAGTTGGCGGCATAGATCTGCCAGAGCGAAGTGGCAAAGGAAAGCGCGGCGAGCGCGACCACCATGCCAGCCGAGCCGATGAATAGCAGTGTTCTGATATTCAAACGGTCCACAAGCCGGCCCCAGAACAGCCCGCCCAGGGCCATGCCGACGCTCGATAGCGTGTAGGCAAGGCTGATGTCGGCTCGCGACCAGCCAAACTCCGCCTCAAGCGGTCTGATGAAAACGGATGTGAGTGCCAGGCTGCCAAATCCGAAAGCCATGGCGATCGTGGCGCCGGCCGCGGCCAATAGGCCGCGCAGCCGTATTGTGCTGTCCCGAACCTCCCTGCCTGCAGTTGGTGATATTTGACGATTCGACATGTTCTTGCCCCTCGAAGGATCTCTTCGAAGCTGTCATCGGCCAGCGATATGGAAGCAGGCGTGTGCGTCAGCGTGGAAAGCTCCACCGCGGGCCGTGGAAACGGCCCCGCCTAGACCTGCAGCCTCGTCTCGGTGAGCGGCGGATTAGTGAGATCTTCTGATCATCGCCGCGCCATCACGAGGGACTGGTTGACGCCGAGCATGATCTCGAGAAGCGCCAGTGGCAGTTGAGCGCGACGGAGGACAGGGCCTGTATATAGCAAGTCGGCGACTATCCATCGGAGGCCTGCCTTCAGCTAACCTCCCGCGCCGGGTCGGCTGCCAGCGCCAGGGAATTTGCGACGTGCTCGAGGTGCTCCTCGTCCAGGATGCTGGTCGCGACGCGGACGGCGTTCGTTTTTCCGGTCGAAAACTTCGCCCCGGCATGGACCGCGATGCCGTGCGCGGCCAGCGTGACCATCGCGTAAGGTTCCGAGGCAACCGGAATGAGGACGCTGAGACCGTGTCCGGCGTCGATCGCGACATTGCGTTTCGCCAGTTCGCCGGCGAGCCGTGCGCGACGGCGGCGGTAGACCTCCTTCGCCTGCTCAACGAGGTCAGCCGTGGCAGGATCCTGTAGCAGCCAGGCGGTGGCCGCCTGCAGGATACGGCTGGTCCATCCCGAGCTGAAGCTGCGATAGGACTGGATCTGCTCGACGATCATCGCCGATCCGGACAGCACGGCGAGCCGCAGGTCCGGGCCATGGGTCTTGGAATAGGACAGGATGTGGACGACGCGATCGGGAAAGCGCCGGCCCAGCGAAATGCGCGGCGCCGAGGCAATATCGCCGACGCCGTCATCTTCGACGATCAGTACGTCGGTGCCGGCGAGCAGGTCGCCGATGACTTCCAGCCGCGCCGACGACATGCAGGCGCCGGTCACCGAATGGACGCGCGGCTGGAACAGGAACGCGACGGGCCGCTGCCGCAGAGCGTTGGCAAGTGCATCCGGCAAGGGACCTTCACTGTCGCAGTCCACCGGGATGATCGGCACGTCGAGATCTTCGAGGATGTCGAGAAGGCGAAGCGCCGTCGGGTTCTCGATAGCCACCGGCGCCCCCGACGGGACCAGCGCATGCAGCAAGGTGTAGATGGCGTTGTAGCCGCCATTGGTGGCCAGGAACGCGCCAGGATCGTACGGCCATGACGGGCGCACGGCGGCCTCCAGCTCGGGCAGAATGCGCACCCGCTCGTAGCTGTTGAGCTTTTCGGCGCGCGCGCCATGCGCCAGCGCGATGTCGAGCGGCGGCAACAGCATCACATCGGGCTCCGCGATCGCCAGGTTCAGAACGTCCGCACCGTAATTGCCGCCGCTCATGTGGCGCTCGGGCCGGGCGGCAAAGCGGTTGCCCATGATCCAGGTGCCGTTGCGCCCACGGCCGCCGATGATCTTGTAGCGCCGAAGCTCGCTCCACGCCTGCGAGACAGTCGCCGGGCTGACGCCAAGCACATAGGCCAGATCGCGCACCGGCGGAAGTTTTGCGCCGACAGGCAGCGCGCCGCTTCTGATCAGCGCACTGGTCTCGCGCGCGATGCCCCGCGTCGTGCAGTCGCCAAGGCGTTCAGCGAACCATCCTGCATCGAAGTCCATCGAATCAACAACTGTCAGGGTGAATGTTCAGTAACATAATAACATTTGATCGGCCAAAAATAAACATTTACCAATCGCCGGTCAAACATAGCTTTGAAGTTCATGCCGATGCCCGTCTCCATCACTATAGCCACCCGCGATTGGGACTATCTCACTCCCTTAGTCTTGGGTGACGTCGCCTCCAGCCGCTTGTCGGTGAAGGTTGATCGTGTCGCCACGCTGATCGCGGATCTCGGCACCGATCCGAACTACGATGCGGCGGAGGTCTCATTCAGCCGTTATGTGTCGGCCATGGAGTCGGGCCGGGATACGGTGGTTGGAATACCGTGCTTCATCATGCGCGGCTTTCGCCATCGCTGCATCATAACGGTCGAGACCAGCCCGCTGGAGCGGCTCTCCGACCTTGCCGGCAAACGCATCGGCGTGACCGGCTGGCGCGATTCCGGCAACACATGGACGCGAGCAGCACTTCGCCGGGAAGGTGTCGGCATCGAGGATGCCTATTGGTTTGCCGGCAGGCTGACATCCGAGCACCCGGTCGCCGACCGCCTCGACGGATTCGGCAGGCCGGGGCGCATCGAAGCGGCACCGGGCGAGCGCCCGATGATGGAACTGCTGGCGCAAGGCGAGCTCGACGCCGTTTTCACGCCCTTCATGCCGGACGGCTTTTTCGGCCCGGCTTCCGGCTTCCGGCAAGTGCTGCGCGATTTTCGCGCGGCCGAACGCGCCTATTTCGCCGACGTCGGTTATGTGCCGGGCATGCATCTGGTCGCCGTCAAGGCCGCAATAGCCAGGGAGCACTCTTGGCTGCCGCAGGAACTTGCCAGGCTGATCGACGAAAGCCAGCGCGTCTGGACGGCAAAGCGCCGAAAATATGCCGATACCTCGCCCTGGGTCCTCGAGGAGCTGCTTCATGCGGGGCGCGACCTGCCTGCCTCCTGGAACGCCAGCGGCCTGCCTGCCAACTGGCGCATGATCGAGGATTTCGTCACCGAGCTACATGCCCAGGGCATTCTGACGGAACCGATTTCCGCCGAAGCCTTGTTTCCTTTCGAGGCCAGGTCGCGGGCCACTGCAGCCTGACAACGCGCAACGGAGAACACGAAGGAGAATGCCATGAGGACAATCAGCTTCATATTCGCCTCGCTCGTCACCATGCTGGCGCAGGCCAGCTTTGCCCAGGACGTCCAAAAGCAATCGGTGAACGAAGACTTGCGGGCCCGGCTGCCGGAAGAGATCCGCACGGCGGGAAAGATCACGGCCGTCAACAACGGTTCGTTCCCGCCCTATGAGATCGTCACCGGCACCGAACTGTCGGGGGCGACCAAGGACATTTCGGACGCCATCGGCCAGCTGCTCGGCGTCGAAGTCGATCATGCCTCGGTCGCCGGCCTGCCGGCGTTGCTGAGTGGCATCAATGCCGGCCGTTATCAGTTCGCGATGGGGCCTGTCGGCGACTATCCCGACCGGCAGAAATCCAACGACTTCGTCGATTGGGTGCGCGAATACGTCGTCTTCGCCGTCGAGAAGGGCAATCCGCAAGACATTACCTCGCTCGACACCGCTTGCGGCAAGCGCATCGCCGTCATGTCGGGCGGGTCGGCCGAAAAGGTCATCAAGCAGCAGGCGCAGAAATGCACCGAGGGCGGCAAGCCGGCCGTCGAGGTGCAATCCTTCACCGACCAGCCGAGTTCGATACTGGCCGTCCGGTCGAAGCGCTCCGACGCATTCTTCTCCTCGCAGGCGCCGCTGACCTATTTCGTCGAGCAGGCGAAGGGCCAGCTGGAACTCGCCGGTGTCGGCCAGGCCAACGGCTTCAAGGACATCTATCAAGGCGCCGTCGTCAAGAAGGGCTCGCCGCTGGGCGGTGTGCTGCTCGACGCCTTCAAAATCCTGATGAAGAACGGCACCTATGCCGCGGTCATGAAGAAGTGGGGTCTCGAGAAGAACATGATCGATGCACCCGGCATCAACCAGGGCCAGTAGAGGCTGCCATGACCGACGCGACCGCTGCCTACGCGGCCGGGCTGCCGCGACGTCCCGACGACGCGCTGCGCGACGTCAAACGAGCCCACCGGCCGTTTCCGCTCGTCCGGCTGGCGCTCTGGGCGTTCACCGTCGCCGTGGCGGCCGGCTTCGCCTATATCGTTGCGGTCAACCCGAATTTCGGCTGGCCGGTCGTCGCCCAGTATTTCTTCGATCCCACGGTCATGCAGGGGCTTTCCGTAACGCTCGGCCTGACGGTCGTGGCGATGATCCTGGGTATCGTGCTCGGCCTGCTGCTCGCCATCGCGCGCATGTCGAAGGACAGGCTGGCATCCTTCCTCTCCGGCCTGTTCATCTGGTTCTTCCGGGGAACGCCGCTGCTGGTGCAACTGATCTTGTGGTACAACCTTTCGACGCTGTTTCCGCGCATTTCCATCGGCTTCGCCAGCTGGAACACCAACGACCTGATCACGCCTTTGACGGCCGCGGTTCTTGGTCTGGCGCTGAACGAGGCCGCCTACATGGCCGAGATCATCCGTGGCGGGCTGCTGTCGGTGGACAAGGGACAGGCCGAAACGGCTGAAGCCTTCGGCATGACCCGCCCGCGGGCCTTGCGGCGCATCATCATCCCGCAGGCGATGCGGTCGATCGTCCCGCCGACCGGCAATCAGCTGATCAGCATGATCAAGGCGACGTCGCTAGTCAGCGTCATCGCCATGGCCGACCTGCTCTACTCGGTGCAGTCGATCTACAACCGCACCTTCGAAATCATTCCGCTGCTGATGGTTGCGGTGCTTTGGTACCTGCTGATCACCTCCATTCTCAACGTCGCGCAGGGCGCGATCGAACGCCACTACAGCCGCGGCGACCGCGAGAAGACGGCGACCGCCACCCTGGAGGCCGCCAATGAGCGCGCATGACACGCCCCTGGTCCGGGCGCGCAACGTTCACAAGGCGTTCGGCCCGCTCGAGGTGCTGAAAGGCATTGACCTGGACGTCGCGCCTGGCGAGGTGGTGGTCGTTCTCGGACCGTCCGGCTCCGGAAAGTCGACCTTCCTGCGATGCATCAATCATCTCGAGGCGATCGACCAAGGGTCGATCGAGGTGGACGGCGAGCAGCTCGGTTACCGGTTGCACGACGGCCGCCTCGACAAGCTTTCCGACCGGGCGATCGCCGCGCAGCGGCGCAAGATCGGCATGGTGTTCCAGCAGTTCAATCTCTATCCGCACATGACGACCCTGCAGAACGTCATCGAGGCTCCGGTCGGCGTTCACCGGGAGAACCGCAAGGAGGCGATCGGCTACGCCCGCGAACTGCTGACCCGTGTCGGTCTCGCCGACAAGATCGACGCCTATCCGCGCCAGCTTTCAGGCGGCCAGCAGCAGCGCGTCGCCATCGCCCGTGCGCTCGCCATCCGCCCGAAATTGATGCTCTTCGACGAGCCGACGTCGGCGCTCGATCCGGAGCTGGTCGGCGAGGTGCTCGCCACCATGCGTGATCTCGCCAGGCAGGGCTTGACCATGATCGTGGTCACGCATGAGATCGGCTTCGCGCGCGAAGCGGCGGATCGGGTGGTGTTCATGGACGACGGCAATGTGATCGAGGCCGGGCCTCCGGACGAGGTTCTCGCCAAACCCAGGCACCCGCGTACGCGGGCTTTCTTGAGCCGTTTCATCTAAAGCAAAGCCGGCGCGATTACCTGCTCGGCCGGCAAAGGACCTTCGATGCCAAAGACCTCCAACCAGTTCGCCGATGTTTCCGACTTCGCCGACAAGTCCGCCGAGCTTGCGGCGGCTCGCCAGCACCTGCACGCGCATCCCGAGCTTTCCTTCCAGGAGCACGAAACCGCTGCATACGTTGCCGAACGCCTCGAAAGCTGGGGCTATGAGGTGACGCGCAATGTCGGCGGGCTCGGGGTCGTCGGCCGCTTGCGCCAGGGCAGCGGCCGCAGCATCGCCATCCGCGCCGATATGGACGCCCTGCCGATCACCGAAGCGACCAATCTCCCTTATGCCAGCCAAGCCAGCGGCAAGATGCACGCCTGCGGCCATGACGGCCACACCACGATGCTGCTCGGCGCGGCCGAATACCTGGCGCGCACGCGGCATTTCAACGGCACGGTGAACCTTATCTTCCAGCCGGCCGAGGAAGCCGGCAAGGGAAGCGGGGCGCAGGCGATGATCGCCGACGGCCTGTTCGAGCGCTTTCCCTGCGATGCGATATTCGGGCTGCACAACCATCCGGGCGCGCCGACGGGTTCGTTCCTGATGCGCGCCGGGCCGCTGATGGCGGCGAGCGATACCGTCACGATCAAGATCACCGGGCGTGGCGGCCACGCCTCGCGTCCGCACCTGACGGTTGACCCGATCGTCGCTGCCGCCAACATCGTGATGACCCTGCAGACGGTGGTGTCGCGCAACGTCAACCCGATCGAGACGGCTGTCGTTACCGTCGGCACCATTCATGGCGGCACGGCCTCCAACGTCATCCCGGAACACGCCGAGATCACGCTGAGCGTCCGCTCCTTCTCGGCCGAGATTCGCGACACGCTTGAGAAGCGCATTCGCAGTATCGCAGCACTTGTGGCGCAGGCACATGGCGCAACGGTCGAGATCGACTACGAGCGCGGCTACCCGGTGTTGATCAATTCCGAGGGCGAGACGTCCTTCGCGACAGACGTCGCTGTCGAACTCGTCGGTCAGGACAAGGTGTCCGTCTGCCCGCTGATCCCCGGCAGCGAAGACTTTTCCTATTTCCTTGAGCACAAACCTGGTTGCTTCCTCCGCCTCGGCAACGGCGAGGATTCAGCCATCCTGCACAGCTCGAAATATGATTTCAACGACGGCAATTTGACCGTCGGCGCAGCGCTCTGGGCTCGATTGACCGAGAGATTTCTGGCCGCTTGAGCCATACCTGCGGCTTGGATTGTCGATCGGCCGGTCGAGCAGAATTGGGGCGACCGGCCGCGCGACGATGCTCAACGAATTCTCACCCATTCCCCCTCTTCGAATGCGATAAGAGCTTCGCTTTCAGACGAACAAAAAGTCACTCGTCGTCAGCGGGCTTGTAAAGTTTGCGAGAGTAACTTGATCGACTCCCGCGGTAATGATGGTGCTGGTTCCATTTTGCGAAATAGTGAGATCATCGAACGATTGGACGCCCTCCACGCCACTAAACACGATAGTGTCGCCTTGGGTCTGGCTGAAGTCGTAAATGGTGTTTTGGGTTCCGACCGTCATTGAACCATCGTCCTTGAATATGAATTGGTCTGCGCCGCCCTGAGCCAACTCGCTCAGTTGTCCGTCACCCCACATGTCATTGATGACCGTGCAGCCAGGTGCCGCGCTCCCGGCGTACAGGGTATCATCTCCACCTTTGGCCGAACCGGACATTTGTAGAGCGTCGCCGCACAGGAAGTTATGGACCTGGCCGCTTTCGTTGTTGTCGCCCCCGGTAAGAATGTCGTTGCCGCCCTGGGCGGAACCGGACATAGCGAGGGCGTCGCCGTACAACTCGCTTAGAACATCCGGACCGGAGCTCCTGTCGCCGCCAGTCAGGGAATCATTGCCGCCCACAGCGCTGCCGAGCATCGTGACCGCATCGCCGTACCCCAAATTATGAGTGCCTTGCAGCACGGCCACGTCGTCGCCCCCAAGCGCATGGTCGAACATACTGCCGCCCGCGTCGCCGTAGAAAGTTATCTCCGAGCCACCCGCGCTCGTGAAGCTGTCGTTGCCGCCCGCGGCAAAACCGGAAAGATCGCCACCCGCATCGCCATAAAGAGTTTTGCTCCCAATCTCCCCACCCAGGTCCGTATAGTGGTCGTCGCCGCCCTGAGCATGGTCAGACATGTTGCCGCCGGCGTCACCGAAGAAGGTGTTGGTGGAAAAGAAGCTACCCGTGAAGGTATCGTTGCCACCCTTGCTGTAGGCCGACATATCGCCGCCGGCATCGCCGTAGAAAGTGTTGAAGGAGTCGGTCCGGCTCGTGAAACTGTCGTCGCCGCCCTGCGCATTGCCGGACATGTTGCTGCCCGCGTCACCGTAGAAAATGTTATTGGCTTCTATCGAGCCCTGGAAGGTGTCGTTGCCGCCCTTGCTATGATCGGACATCTCGCCGCCCGCGTCACCGTAAAAGGTGTGGTCGGCTCCTTGTCGAGTGCTGGTCACGAAAATGTCGTCGCCGCCTTGAGCAAAGCCGAACATGTTGCCGCCGGCGTCACCGTAGAACGTGTTGTCTACCCGTCTACCCACTTCACTGCTCAAGGTATCGTTGCCGCCCTTGCTGTGGTCCGACATGTCGCCGCCGGCATCGCCGTAAAAAGTGTTGAAGGAGTCGCCCTCGGCCCTAAAACTGTCGTCGCCGCCCTGAGCATGGACGAACATGTTGCCGCCGACGTCACCGAAGAAGATGTAGGTGCCTAGCGAGGCGCCTGTGAAAGTGTCATTGCCGCCCTTGCTGTGGTCCGAGCTATCCTCGCCGGCATCGCCGTAAGCAGTGGTGGTGGAGGATGGCGGCCCCGTGAAGGTGTCGTTGCCGCCCCTCGAGAAATCTAGCAGGCTGCCGCCAGCATCGCCGATCAAGATATTTGTATTTAGATCGCCTGCGAGGGTGTCATCAGTGCCCCATTGACGATCCGTTAGATCACCGGGAGTAAAGGGAACGCGTTTAGACATTGTTCGCTCTCCTGTTGAGCCTGCCCGTCCCATGACAGCCGTACGATGTGAGGCTAGAGCGAGCAATAATCCCGAAGGGCTATGTCTTTAGGCATAGGGATCGGTAACTCATCACCGGCGCGCCATTAGCGACGTCCCGGACTATCCCAGCCTTGCCCGAGCCTTCGCCGTCCAGGCGTTGAACAGCCGGTCGGCGACGATGCCGATGAAGGCGATGGCCAGGCCGGCGACGATGCCGCGACCGGAATCGGCCTTGGACAGGGCGATGAACACCTCCTGGCCGAGATCGCGCGTGCCGACCATGGCGCAGATGATGATCATCGCCAGTGCCATCAGGATGGTCTGGTTGACGCCGAGCATTATCTCGGGCAACGCCAGCGGCAGCTGCACGCGAAAGAAGGTCTGGCGCCTGGTACAGCCGGAAACCTTCGCCGCCTCGATCAGCGCCGGCGGCACCTGCCGGATGCCGTGATTGGTGTAGCGGATGGCCGGCACCACGGCGAAGGCGACGGTGGCGATCATCGCGGTGACGTCGCCGACTCTAAATAGCATGACCACCGGAATGATGAAGCAGAACGACGGCAGCACCTGCAGCGTGTCGATGACCGGCGTGACGATCTTTTCGAAGCGGTCGCTGCGCGATGCCATCAGCCCGATCGGGATGCCGATCAGGCAGGCGATAAAGGCCGAGATGCCGCACAGATAGACCGTCGCCATGGTCTTTTCCCAAAGGCCAGTGACGGCGCAGAACGCTGTCAATGCCGCGACCAGGGCGGCGAGGCGCAAGCCGCCGAGCTGGTAGCCGGCAAGGCCGAGGAGACACACCGCGCCCAGCCACGGAAAGCCCTCGCAGAAGGCGCGCACCGGGTTCAGCACGTTGAGGATAAGCGCCACGCGGAACGCTTCGATCGTGTCGAAGAAGTTGATGGTGATCCAGTTCACCGCCGCCTTCCACAAAGGCGCGGTGGTGAAGGTGATCGCCTTCGGCACCGCGGCGAAGGCCGGCACGAACAGGCCGAGCAGCGTGGTGACGGCGAGGATGGCGACGGCCAGCGTCAGGTTGGGATAGCGCCGCCAGAAGCTGGTGCCGGGCTGATGGCGGACATTGCCCTTGGCGTGATTGTGGGCGATCGCCTGGCTCAGCCGGTCGAGTGCAATTGCCAGTGCGACGATCGCGAGGCCAGCTTCCATCGCCTCGCCGACCTTGAGCGCGCGCAACGCCAAAAGCACATCATAGCCGAGCCCACCGGCGCCGATCATCGAGGCGATGATCACCATATTGAGCGCCAGCATGATGACCTGGTTGACGCCGACCATCAATGTCGGCCGCGCCGACGGCAACAGCACCCGCCACAGTTTCTGCCGTGCCGTGCAGCCGGCCATCTCGCTGAAATCGTCGATCTCCGACGGCACCCGCGACAGGCCCAGCATCGTCGCCCGCACCATTGGCGGTGTCGCGAAAATTGCCGTCGCGATCATTGCCGAAACCGGGCTGTTGCCGAACAGAAGCAGCATCGGGATGAGATAGGCGAAGGTCGGGATCGTCTGCATCAGATCGAGGGCAGGGGAGATCAACAGCCTCTCCACCCAAGGCTTGCGCCATGCCCAGATGCCGGCGAACAGCCCGGTGACAATGCAAAACGGTACGGCGATCGAGATCAAGCCCAGCGTCAGCATGGCGCTGGTCCACTGCCCGAACAGCGCGGTGTAGAGAAAACAGCCGCCGACCAGCGCACCCAGCTTCCAGCCGCCGGCGGCGCGCCCCGCAAGGTAGGCGGCAGCGCAGACGCCGACCCAGGACAGCCGCGGCAAGACGATCATATTCCCGCCATGGCCGATCTTGAAATTCTTGGCCAGAAGACTGAGCGCGAAATCGAGCGGCACGCCGAGCACCGCGGTGATCGAGCGGGTCAGCCAGGAGAAGTTCGACTTCACCCAGTTCATGAGCGCACTGACCCAGTCGGCGACAGGAACGGTCGAGTCGGCCGGGTAATTGACCGCCCAGGGCAGGCTTTCCTGCAGCAGGAAGACAATAAGCACGGCGGCGAGCGCGCAGGCCCAGATCGCCAGCCAGGTTTGAACCGGCCGGGGCCTCGCTGCGCTGGCGCTTGCCGTGACCGTCATGCGCCGGACCCACGACGCTCGATGCCTGCCAGAAGATCGATCACCGCTTGAGGCGTGACTTCGCCGATCGGCTTGCCGGTGCCGTTGACCACCGCGAACGGTTTGCCGGCGGAGACGATATCAGCCGAAAAACTTGATACCTTGGCATCCGGCGCGACCACACCGCCATGTTCGGCGCCGTCGCAGGCGCGCATCAGGCTGCGCGCCGATATCACCTTGGCGCGATCGACGTCGCGGGTGAATTCGGCGACATAGTCGGTCGCCGGGTTGACCACCAGCTCTTCCGGCGTGCCGATCTGGATGACCTCGCCGTCCTTCATGAGGGCGATCCGGTCGGCCAGCCGGATGGCCTCGTCGAAATCATGGGTGATGAAGACGATGGTCTTGTGCAGCATGGTCTGCAGCCGCATCAGCTCGTCCTGCATCTCGCGGCGGATCAGCGGATCGAGGGCCGAGAACGGCTCGTCGAGGAACCAGATTTCCGGCTTCGTGGCGAGGCTGCGGGCGATGCCGACACGCTGCTGCTGTCCGCCGGAAAGCTCGCGCGGATAGAAATGCTCGCGGCCGCGCAAGCCGACCAGCTCGATGACCTCGCGAGCCCGCTTTTCGCGCGTCGGTCGGTCCTGCCCCTGGATGCCCAAGGGAAAGGCGATGTTCTCCAGTACGTCGAGATGTGGCAGCAAGGCAAAATTCTGGAACACCATGCCCATGCGATGGCGTCGCAGCTCGATCAGCGCGGCATCGGAAATCTTGAGCAGGTCCTTGCCTTCAAACTCGACCTTGCCGTGGGTCGGCTCGATCAGCCGTGACATGCAGCGCACCAGCGTCGATTTGCCGGACCCGGAAAGTCCCATGATGATGAAGATCTCGCCCTGGCGGATTTCGAGATCGACCGCGCGCACCGCGCCAACCAGTCCGGCCGCGGCGATGTCCGCCGTGCTGGCCTTGCCGTCGCGCCGGCGGATGAAATTGGCCGCGTCCGCCCCGAACAGCTTCCAGACATTGCGACAGGCAAGCTTTATCGGGCGGGCATCGTTGCCCGCTTTCGCCGCCTGTTCAATCGTATCGGTCATGCGATCGTCCTTCTGGAACACGGGATCGAGACCCGGCCACGAATGGCCGGGTCGTCGGATTTCCAGTCAGACGGTCACTCGGCCCAGGCTTTCCAGTCGGCTTCGTGGGCGGCGATCCAGGCGGCGGCGACGTCTTCCGGCGTCTTGCCTTCGAGATCGATCTGGCCGCTCATCTTGTTGAGCTCGTCGGTATCGACCGTATAGTTTTTCGCGACCTTGTAGGCGACCGGCCATTTGTCCTTCATCCCGGCCCAGGAATATTTCCAGATCTCGCCATGCGGCTTACCGCAGTCATATTTCGCGTCGGGGTTCACACCCCATTTCGGGTCGGTGTAGCACTCTGTCGTATAGTCAGGGAATTCGACCCATTCGCCCTTGTATTTGGCCGGCGCCCAATGCGGCGAATAGATCCACAGCATGATCGGCGCCTTGCGCTGATAGGCCGAGTCCAGTTCGGCGAACATCGCCGCATCGGTGCCGGCATGGATGACGGTGAAGGGCAGTTTCAGCGCCTCGACGCGTTCGTCGTCAAAACCTTCCCATGTCACCGGGCCGCCGAGATAGCGCCCCTTCGGTGTGGTTTCGGCCGTCGAAAAGGCCTCGGCGCATTTCGGGTCCTTCAGCGCCTCCCAGTTCGGCAGGCCGGGGCATTTCTCTTTCATATATTCGGGAAACCACCATTCTTCCTTGGCCTTGGGTCCGAGCTTGCCGAGGCGTTCGGTCTGGCCCGTCGCGTCCGAGGCCTTCATCGCCTCGCCGGCCGTCGTGTCCCAGAATTCCAGGCCGACATCGATGTCGCCATTGGTCAGGCCGGTGGTCAGGCTGGAGAGATAGTCGGCGGTCGGATACTCGACGGTGTAGCCGAGCTTTTCGAGGATGCCGCCGAGGATCTTGGCGTTCAGATTGACGCTGGTCCAGTCGAACAGCGCGATCTTGATCGGGTCGTTGGATTCCGGCGCCGCCGCATAGGCCGAAGGTGTCAGTGCACTTGCGGCGACAAGTGTTAAGGCTCCCATTGAGAAATTCGAAATCATGCTCCGAAGTGACATGCTTGTTCTCCTGTCAAGCTCTGGTGGAAATTATCGTTAGTTCCCTTCTTGCGTCTTTTTTTGATTGTGTTGGAAAAGCTGGTCGTTGCGCAAGGCCGTAGGCGCCACAATGCTGCCGAAGCGGATGCCGGCGCAAAACGGGGTGGTGCCCAAATTGGTGAAGATGTGGCGCGGGACCGGCCGCGTCATGACTGCTGAAGGATTGCTGCCGAAGCAGTCATCCGCGGATCGATCGCCGGTCTTGAGGTAAAAACCATCAAAGTCCCATGATCTCGGCTGTTGGCTCGGCAACTCGCCCAGAGCCACTTTCATGAGATGAAATTATATATACCAACGTTCATGTCGCGCAACGATTAACGCCGGTGCCAATTTCACGGCCCGTCTTTTTGCATGGACCCGTAGATGGGTTTGAAAAAAGCCAAGGTTGCCAGTCATCCCTTATGCGAGCCGCGAGGCCAGGGTACCGATACAATGCAGCAGACCAAAGCGCCTTACTTCTTTGCGAACCGCGGTATCGCCACCGGCTTCTGACCTTTTCAACACCAGATCATATCCGAGGCTTTCATGACCCTGAACAGACTGCGCATCGCCGTGCTCTTTGGTGGACGTTCCGCCGAGCATGACGTTTCGGTGCTTTCAGCAACCAATGTCATGCGGGCTCTGCTGCCCGCCAAATACGATGCCGTCCCAATCTTCGTCACGCGCGAAGGACAGTGGCTGCTGAGCAGCTTCCAGGATGGTACGCTCGCAAAACCTGCGGGCGGCACGCAAGTTTGCCTCGTTCCGGGTGGGCGCGGACGGATGATGGCGATCCCGGCCGACGGCACGCCCTATGATCTGCCAAAGATCGACATCCTGTTTCCCGTCCTGCACGGCCCTCATGGCGAAGACGGCTCGGTACAGGGGGTGGCCGGGGTGGCTCTGGTGCCGCTCGCCGGCTGCGGCATCCTGGGTTCAGCAACCGCGCTGGACAAGGATATCGCCAAGCGGCTCCTGAAAGCGGCGGGGCTGCCAATCACGCGCTCAGTGACGATCCATGAAGGTGCGGCACCCGCCCTCGCTACACTGGAAAGCGAACTCGGCCTGCCGTTCTTCATCAAACCGGCGCGTCAGGGATCGTCTGTCGGCGTCAGAAAGATCAATGCCAGCCAGGAATTCGATGGAGCGCTTGCTGAAGCCTTCCGGCACGATTGCAAGCTGTTGGCCGAGGAATTCATTCGTGGGCGCGAGGTCGAATATAGCGTGCTGGAGGACCCGGCAGGCGACCTGTTCGTCTCGCGGCCAGGCGAGATCGTGCCGGCGGAAAGCCACGGTTTCTACAGCTACGATGCCAAATACATCGACGAGAACGGCGCGGTGCTGAAAGTGCCGGCCGAACTGCCGCCGGAGGTCGAGGCAAGCATGCGGGATGTAGCCGCAAGGGCTTTCAGAGCCGTCGGCTGTGACGGGATGGCGCGCATCGACTTCTTCCTGACACCGGACATGCAGTTCTTGGTCAATGAAATCAACACCATCCCCGGCTTCACCGATATCAGCATGTATTCCAAGGCAATGGCGGCAAGCGGCGTCAGCTATTCCGAAATCATCGACCGGCTCGTGGAACATGGATTGGCACGGGCGGGCCGAGCAGCCTGAACGCAGCGAAGCGGCTTTCATATCCCGGTCGATGGTACGTTGGCCCGCGCCGCCGCTCACGACATGATCAGGCCGCCATCAACATTGATGGTCTGGCCGGTGATGTAGGCTGCATCGTCACTGGCCAGAAAACTGACCAGGCCGGAGACATCCTCGCCGCTGCCGGCGCGGCCCATCGGGATGTTCTTCACCCATTCGGCCATCAGCTCGCCGGGCTTGTAGTCGCCCATCAACTTGCCCCATGCGGCATCGTTATAGGCCCACATGTCGGTGTCGATGATGCCGGGGCAGATCGCGTTGACGGTGATCTTCTCCTTGGCCACTTCCTTGGCGAGGCTCTGGGTGATGCCAACGACGCCGAATTTCGAGGCCGCATAATGCGGCGTGTAGATAAAACCCTGCCGCGCCTGGCCGGATGCGGTGTTGATCAGCCGGCCGCCATCGCCATGCTTGCGGATGCGCGCGATCGCCTCCTGGCAGCACAGGAACACGCCCTTGGTGTTGACCGCCATCACCTTGTCCCATTCGGCCTCGGTCATCGCCTCGATCCTGGCGATGGTGATGACACCGGCATTCTGTACGGAGATGTCGACGCGTCCGAACTGTTGCTCGGCCAGGTCGTAGAGGGCAACGACCTCGTCCTTCCTGGTCACGTCCATGCGCAGCGATGCGACCCTGGCGCCCGCAGCCTTCAGATCGGCGGCAACCTCGTCGACGCGCGCGTCGATGGCGCTGACGACGACCGCGGCACCTTCCGCCGCGAAGCGCCTGGCCATTGCCGCGCCGATGCCGCCGCTGGCGCCGGTGATGACCGCCGTTTTTCCCTGGAATCGCTTCTGCATCTTTTCTCCTACCAGCAGACGAAGCCGCCATCGACGATCAGGTCGATGCCGGTGACGAAACTCGCGGCGCGGCTGGCCAGGAACACGGTCGGGCCGACCATCTCTTCCGGCGCCGCCATGCGGCCCATCGGCGTATCGCGCTCGAAGATCCTGACCTGGTCGGCGACCTCCGGCCGCTTGTTCATCGGCGTCAGCGTGTAGCCGGGGCTGACGACGTTGACGCGCAGGCCGCGATCGGCCCATTCCATGGCGAGGCTCCTCGACATGTGGATGACCGCGGCCTTCGACGAATTGTAATGCGCCTGGGTCAGGCCGCGATTGACGATCGAGCCCGACATCGAGGCGATGTTGATGATCGAGCCCTTGCGCCGCGTCAGCATGGCGCGGGCCTCGGCCTGGCAGGACAGGAACACGCCGCTGACATTGACGTCATAGAGCTTCTGCCATTTTTCCAGCGACAGCGTCTCTGCCGGCTCAGCTCCGGCGATTCCGGCATTGTTGACGGCGACCGTCAGCGCGCCGAGTTCCGCCTCCGTACGCTCGATCGCGGCCGCGAGATCGGCCTCTGCAGTCACCGTGCCGGTCAGCACCAGTGCTTTGCGGCCCAATGCGGTGATCTGGTGTGCGGTCTCCTCCAGCCCGCCTTTGGAGGCGTGGCCGAAGCAAGCGATGTCGGCGCCGGCCTCGGCCAGCCCAATGGCGATTGCTTGCCCGATGCCGCTGCCGGCGCCTGTCACAAGTGCCACGTCACCATGAAGTTCGAATAGTTTCATCGTCGGTCCCTTTGCTCCAACCGCCGTCCTCCGGAAATAAAGGGGCGCCAACTCTGTTGCTGGCGCCCCGCGCGGTCTGGTGCCTGGGAGGATACCACCTGCTGCGCTTTGTTTCGATGGGCTGTCCTAGCTCGTGGCGAGTTCCATCACAGCGACATTGCTTGCTTCGCTGCGGTCAAGAATGCCGCGTTGCCGGCCGCGGCTCAGCACCAGCACACGATGCGACAGGCCGAGCACTTCCTCGAGGTCGGAGCTCACGACCACCACCGCCATGCCGGAACGGGCAAGGTCGGCGATGACATCATAGATCGCGGCGCGTGCACCGACGTCGATGCCGCGCGTCGGCTCGTCCAGAATGAAAACCTTGGGCGGGCGCGACACCCATTTGGCAATGATCACTTTCTGCTGGTTGCCGCCGGAGAGCTTGCTGACCGCCTGGTTCGGCCGTCCCTTGACGCCGAGCCGGCGAATACCAGCCTCGGCGAATTTCTGCACCGCCTTCGGGAACACCCAGCCATTCGGCGCGACATGGTCGAAATTGCCGATCGCCAGGTTCTCGCCGATCGTCTGGTCGAGCACCACGCCTTGCGCCTTGCGGTCTTCCGGTACCAGAACGACGCCGGCCTTGATCGCCGCCGCCGGGCCATTGAGATGCACCGGCTTGCCGGCGACGCGCACCGATCCCGATGAGATCGGATCGGCACCGGCGATCGCCCGCACCAGCTCCGTGCGTCCGGCGCCGATCAGCCCGGCAATGCCGAGGATTTCGCCGGCCCGCACCGAAAAGCTGACATTTTGGAAGCTGCGTTCCGGCGAGGACAGGTTCTCGACCTCGAGCAGCGTGTCGTTGCCCGGCGCCGATACCGTAGGGAACATCCGCTCGACACTGCGGCCGACCATCTGCTCGACGACAGTGCGCACCGGAATGTCGGCGCGCTCGTGCCGGGCGACGATGCGCCCGTCGCGCATCACCACCACGCGGTCGGCGATTTGGGCGATCTCGTCCAGCCGGTGGCTGATATAGATGAAGGACATGCCTTCCGCCTTGAGCTTGCGGATCTGCTGGAACAGAAGTTCCGTCTCCTCGCCGCCGAGGGCTGCCGTTGGTTCGTCGAAGATCAGCAGCTCGGCATTGAGCGTCAGCGCCTTGGCGATCTCGACCTGCTGCTGGGCGGCGATACGCAGCGTGCGCACCTTGCGCTCGGGCGAGACATCGAGGCCGAGACGCTTCAACTGGGCCGATGCCCGTGCATTCATTGCCGCGCGGTCGATGCGGCCGCCACGCATCGGCAGGCGCCCGACATAGACGTTTTCGGCGACCGACAGATCGGGCAAGAGCTTCAGCTCCTGATGGATCATGCCGATGCCGGCGTCGATCGCCGCTGCAGGATTGGCGGGGGAATAAGGGTTCCCCCGCCAGGTGATGGTGCCGGCATCGGGCTTGGTCGACCCGGCGATGATGTTTGAGACAGTCGATTTGCCGGCGCCGTTTTCGCCAAGTAGCGCCACGACCTCGCCCGGCCGCACCTCGAAGCTCGCATCGGCCAGGACCTGTACCGGCCCGTAGCTCTTGCAGAGGCCGCTGACGACGAGCCCGCTATGGAGGCTGTGCGTGTGGCGAGGATCGGTGGACATCGTTGCGCTCGTCGACTGCCGGACTGGTCTCAATCAGGGATGCTTGGCGATGAACTGCTCGACATTGTCCTTGGTGGTCAGCGTCGCATCCTGCAGCTGTTCGGCGGGAATGGTCTCGCCGGCCACCAGCTTGATTGCTGCATCGACGGCAAGCCGGCCCATGCCTTGGGTCTGCTGCGTCGCGGTCACGTCGAAGACGCCGTCCTTCAGTGCCTTGAGCGCCGCCACGTCACCGTCGAAGCCGGCAACCCAGACCTTGTGGCCGGGATTGGCGACCTTGACGGCCTGCGCCGCACCGAGCGCCAGCGCATCGGCCTGGCCGATGACGATCGACACATCGGGATGCGACTGCAACAAATCCTGCGTCAGCTTGAAGCCTTCGTCCTGGTGCCAGCCTTCGCTCCACAATTCGCCGACCACCTTGATGTCGGGATAGCCCTTCAACGCTTCGCCGCAGCCTTTCGAGCGGTCGACCTCGGGCGTCGTACCCTTCTGGCCGTGGATGATGATCAACTCGCCCTTGCCGCCGGCCTGCTTGGCGATGTAGTCGCAAACCGCCTTGGCCGATGCCACGCTGTTGGTGGCGATGAAGGTGTCGCCGGGTGCGCCGTCGGCGTTGCGGTCGACATTGATGACCGGGATGCTGGCAGCCTTGGCGGTCTTGGTCGGCACGGTGGCGGCTGTGGCGCCGGCCGGAATGTAGATCAGCGCATCGATGTTCTGCGTGATCAGGTCCTGCACCTGGCTGACCTGGGTCGCCGAATCGCCCTTGGCGTCGACGGTGACGACCTCGATGCCCTTTTCCTTGCCGTAGGCTTCGACGGACTGCTTGATCTGGTTGAAGAAGTCGGCCTGCAGATTGGCGACGGCGAGGCCGAGCTTCTTGGCCTCTTTGGCCGAGGCCATGTCGGACAGACCAAGCAGCGGGATGACGGCCGCGGCGGCAAGCAGCAATGAACGTTTGGTCAGCATGTTTATTCCTCCGTTGATGTTCAATCTGTCCTGCCCGCGCATCGCGGCGCCCCTTGGCCGAACAACTCCCAGTTTCGGATCACCGATCCGTTTTCGCCCGAATATCCGGGTGAATCTCATTGAGCCCAATTCTTCATTGTGCCCCATTCTTCATTGTGCTCGGCGGCGCCAGGTGTCGGTGGCCACCGCCAGCGCGATCACCACGCCGATAACCACTTGCTGGATGAAGGGCGACACGCCGAGCAGGTTCAGCCCGTTGCGCAGCACGCCGATAATGAGGACGCCGATGGCGGTGCCGCCGATCGAACCGACGCCGCCCGACAGGCTGGCGCCGCCGATCACCACTGCCGCGATCGTGTCGAGTTCGTAGCCGAGGCCGGAGCTTGGCTGGACGGAATCGAGCCGGGCGGCAAGCACGATGCCGGCGAGACCGGCGAGCACGGCGCAGATCGCATAGACCCAGTTGGTCAGCGACTTGACCGGTATGCCGGAAAGCCGGGCGACTTCGGCGCTGCCGCCGATTGCGTAGAGGCTGCGTCCGGTGGCGCGATAATTCAGGAAGATCGCGAAAATGACGGCAAGCACGATCATCAGCCCGACGGTGACCGACAGGAAGCCGAAATGGCGGATGATCGACAGGCTGGTGAACCAGTCGGGAAAGCCGACGATCTGCGAGCCGTCGGTGATCATGTTGGCGAGACCGCGCGCCACCGACATCATCGCCAACGTGGCGATGAAGGGCGGCAGCTTGGTGACCGTCACCAGCAGGCCCGAAACCAGCCCGCAAAGACCAGCGACGACGAGGGCTGCGGCGATGCCGACCGGCAGGCCGAGATTGAGATAGTCCGGATGGGCGACGAAGCCCATCACCATGGAAGCCAGCGCCAGCACCGAGCCGACGGACAGGTCGATGCCGCCGATCAGGATGACCAGCGTCATGCCGATCGCCATGATGCCGAGCACGGTGACCTGGTCGAGCACGTTGAGGATGTTGCGGACAGTCAGGAAGGTGTCGGTAGTCAGCGAGAGCGCCAGGCACAGCAGAACCAGCCCGATCAGCGGGCCCATGGTTCCGGCAAAGACAGCCGAAAACCTTGTGCCCGCCGTAGCCTGCGCGCCAGAGCCTGCCTTCAACTCGCTTGCGTCGTTGCTCACAGCCACTTTGTCTCCTCCACAGCAATCCGGCGCTGCATCACCGGGCCACTTTGTTCACCAGGCCCCTCCCTGTGAACAATTTATCTTTAGTATGCAATTTTGTTCAGCTAAACTGTTCGTCGGAAAATTGTCAAGGCCTGCCGCTTCATTCGACGACGGGTTTGCGCTGTCCGCCGGTTTGCCTTACGCAAGGTCTCCGAAATCTTGGGCATTTCGAAGTCGCCGGATTGGAATATCGTGAGCAGAGCCGGCGGCTGCGGCAAGGCAAACAGATGACGATCGTAGAGAACGAAAGAGCCTCGCGCTTCCCCGACGCCGAACTCAAGGCCCGCGCCGCCTGGCACTATTATGTCGAGGGCCTTACACAGGAGCGGATTTCCGAAATTCTCGGCGTCGGCCGCATCAAGGTGCATCGCATTCTCTCCGCCGCCCGCGAAGAGGGTGTCGTCCAGTTCCGCATCCGCGACAGCGTCGTCGAATGTGTGATTTTGGAGGAAAGCCTGAAGCAGCGGTTCGGCCTCAGCCAAGCTGTTGTGGTACCGTCGGCGGCCGACCGAAGCAACGCGCCGCTGATGATCGGCCACGCCGCCGCCGCCTACCTGGCCGACCACGTGAATGCCGGCGATGTTATCGCACTGGGCTGGGGGCGGACACTGAAATTCGCCATCAATGAATTGCCGCGGCGGCCCATCGCCAGGACGACGGTAGTTTCGATGCTTGGCGGCCTGACCCATGCCCAGCCGCTCAACCCGACAGAAAGCGCCTGGGATTTCGCCGAAAAGATCGGTGCGGAGTGCTTCCTGCTGCCGGTGCCGGTCTATGCCGACAGGCCGGAGCAGCGCGACGCTTTCATGAGCCAGCGCAGCGTTCAGGACGTCGTCTTCCGAGCACGCCGGGCAAACATCGCCGTGCTCAGCGTCGGCTCGTTTTCCAACGACAGCCCGATCGCCAATTACGGCTTCATCAAGCCCAGCGAACTCGAGGAACTGCAGGCGGCCGGCGCCGTCGGCGATATTCTGTGTCATTTCATCGACGCCGAGGGCCGCCCGGTCGACCACGAGGTCAACCGCCGCGTCTGTGCCTATCCGCTGCAGGATCTATCGGATATCCCGAGCATCATCCTGGTGTCGGGAGGCAGCGAGAAGGTTGCGGTGATGCGGGCTGCACTCGCCAACACCAAGGTATCGGTTCTGATCACCGACGAAGACGCGGCCAAGGGCCTGCTCAACCGCTAATGCATGTCGCGCAAAAGTGTGCAGCGGTTTTGCGGTAACGACATGCATCAAAACAAGAATCTAAAGCGCATCGCATGAGGCCGGTCGAACGCGACGCGCTTTAGATCCGGCTGAGAGCGCCGAGGCGGGTGTGGATGTCGCGCGTCGCCTGATAAAGATCGCGGTAGATTGCCTTGCGGTCGCGATAGCCGGCGACAAGTCCGTCGACCGGATCGACATGCCTGGTGGGAGTGGCGGCCATTGCCTTCGCGGCGGCTTCCGGCGAGGCAAACCAGCCGACGGCGGCAGCCGCCAGCATGGCAGCGCCGAGTGCGGCGGCCTCGTTGACCGGCGAAACCGAGAGCGGCCGCTCGAGCACGCTTGCCATGATCTGCATGAGCAGCGCGCAATTGGTGCCGCCGCCCGCGGCAATTATCGCTGCCGGTCTGCCGCCGGCCCGGGCTTCCATGGCCTCGGTGGCAACGGCCTGCTCGAAGGCGATGCCTTCCAGGACAGCGCGGAAGAGATGCTCCGGCCGGTGGTCCAGCGACAGGCCGACAATGGCGCCGCGTGCCGCACCGTCCCAATACGGGCTCATGACGCCGGCCCAATAGGGCATGATGAGCAGGCCCTCGCTGCCCGCGGCAACATCCAGCGCAGCTTTCTCCAGCGCTGCCGCCGACGGCGAACCGGTCGTGCGAACGATCCAGTCGACCAGCTGCATGCCCGAGCGCAGCACGGTCTCCAGCATGAAACCGGACCCGGTCGGCGAGACCAGCGTTCGAAAGGCGTCCGAGGTTTTCACCTTGCCGGAATAGCAGCCGCTGACCACGCCGGAGCCGAGCGAGAGATAGCTCTTGCCCTCGCCATAGACACCCATGCCGAGGCCCATAGCTTGCCCGTCACCCGCTCCTGCCACAACCGGCGTGCCAGCCTCCAGGCCGGTCAGCTGCGCCGCGGTTGTGGAAAGCCCGCCGCAAATTGCGCCCGGCGCGACCAGCTCGGGCAATTGCTCCATCTGCAGTCCGGCGGCCGCAACGAGACGGGGATGCCAGGTACCTTTCTCGACGTCGAGCAACCCGAGCGGATCCGCACTTGCGGTGCTGGTGACCAATCGCCCGGTCAGCCGCTGAACGAAGAAGCCGTGCACGTCGACCGCCGCCGCTGCCTGGTGAAGCACCTGGGGCTGGTGTTCGGCAAGCCAGGCAATGGCGTAGAGCGCCGGCGTCGGGTCCGGCGGCTTGCCGCTCCAGTCGCGGATCGCCTCGCGGCCGAGTTCGGCCGAAAGCCTGATAACGTGAGGCCGGGCGCGTTCGTCGAGCCACAGGATCGCAGGGATAAGTGGGTTGCCGGCGCTGTCCACCAGCGTGAAGGTCTCGCGCTGGTGGGCAATGCAGATCGCCGCCACCCGCGCAGCGCCGACCGCCTCGGTGACCTGCTTCAATGCGCCAAGCAGCGCGGTCCACCAATGTTCGGCGTCCTGCTCGAAATGGCCAGGCTTCGGATTTGAAAGCGGATAGGCTTCGCGCGCCTGGAACAGCTCTTCGCCGTCGCGCGTGAAGGCAATTGCCTTCACGGCCGTGGTCGAGGCATCGATCCCGATTACGACATCGTCCATCAGGCGGAGATCCGGCGGGGTCAGGCTGCGTTGGTAGCGAACCGTCCGTCCGATTGGTCGAGACGGCGGCGGATCTGGGTTATCACCATCGAATCGTCGGGTACACAATTTTCATAGGTCAGGAAGTCGCCGGTCTTGAGCGGCTTGACCACCTTGGCGCGTTCGGCAAGGCCGAGCGGCAGGGCGCCGCGGGCGCGAGCATCGTCCCACGTCATGGCGAAGCCGCGATAGTCGTTCTCGCCGATCATGCCGAGCGACTGGCCAACACCAAGATCGCTCTTGGCAACCGCCACCGCCTCGGCGACCGGACGGTCGAGCGGCTCCATGTCGGCGCGCTTGTAGACCACCGCGCGCGCCGCCGACAGCGGCACTTCCAGGCTGGTCAGATGATAGGGCCGGAAGATCGTGAAATAGGGGCCTTTGCCGACCTTGAGGTCGATCATGCGCTCCAGCACGCGCGGATGCCGGGTCTCGATGATGCAGAACACGCCGGGCGCGACGCCTTTGCCGATGGAATAGTCGACCACGCCCTTGCGATGCAGCACGCCGCCATTCTCGCGCGGGCAGAGCACGCTGGCCAGTTCCTCCAGCGTCGCGGTTGGGCCGTGCATGCCCGGCACGTCGGGCACCAGCCCGGTCGCATTGGCGATCGCCACCATTTCGATCGCCGTCTTCGAGCCGTCGACGAATTCGACCAGCATGCGCGCATTCATGTTGCGCTCGGCCGCCTCCTTCTCGTAGTCGGCCGGCATGGCGTCGATCTTCAGCGGATTGTTCTTGCCCTTGCCGGCGGCGATGATGTTGAAGCCGAGGCTTTTGGCAAAGCCGATGATCTCCAGCGTGCAGGCGGGCTCGTCGCCGGCCGCACCGGTATAGACGACGCCAGCCTTGCGTGCCTCCTCCTTGAGGAAGCGGCCGATGGTGATGTCGGCCTCGACATTGAGCATGACGATGTGCTTGCCATTCTTCATCACTTCGAGCGCGAACAGCGTGCCGATATTGGGATTGCCCGTCGCGTCGATGATGACGTCGATACGGCCGGCCGCCGCCAGCGCATGCAAATCTTCGGTCACCGCGATCTTGCCGGCCTCGATGGCGCGGTCGATCGCCGCCGCATTGCCGGCCTGGACGATGTCGGAACGGTCGTGGCCAGCGAGCAGCGCCGCGTCGATCGCTGCCTGCGGCCTGACTTCGGAGATGGCGCCGATCCGCATGCCCGGCATCAGCGCGACCTGGACGACGATGTCGGTGCCCATCTGCCCGGCGCCGGCAAGCCCGATGGTGATCGGTCCCTGCTGTTCAGCGCGCTGCAGAAGTTCCGCTGCAAATTGCGGATGGGACATGTCGCTTCCTCCAGTTCCTGACGCGCCGCAGCGTCCAAATCAGTTTTGAACATTTCTATTTCCAAATGAAAAATATTTCAACCGGCAATTGGGCATTGTCGCTCTGCAATCGGCCGAAGACGATTGGATGAGCGGTCAATCCACACGGCCGTGCCTCTGCAGTCAGAAGGACGCGGCATATTCAGGTCGATTGGGTGCAGCCTTATTGCGCTCAGCTGCCGATCTCGAAGAAGGGCGCGCCGAGCAGGTCGGGAACGACATCGATGCCAAGTCCCGGCCCGTCCGGAATGCCCATGCGGCTTCCCGAAACTGGCGGCATGTTGGATGCGGTGCGCACCGTCACCCATTCGTGAAAGGCGATGGCGTGCAGCCGGCGCTCCTCCGGCGTCGACAGCGACAGATGCGCCATGGCCGATGTGTCGATCTCGGCGCCGCCAGTGTCCTCGACCGTGATCATGAAGCCCAGGTCGACGGCAAGGTCGCGGATCTGGCGCGTTTTGGTTACTCCTCCGAGCCGCGAGATCTTCAGCGTCAGCCCGTCGGCGGCGCCCTTGCGATGGATGTCGAGCATATCATCCAGCGAGGCGACGGATTCGTCGAGCACCATCGGCTTGTCGAGCGAGCGGCGCACCGACAGACATTCGTCGATCGTCGTGCAGGGCTGCTCGAACGTATAGTCGATGGTGCGCGTCGCATCCACGAACTGGCGCGCCTGGTAAGGGGTCCAGCCGGCATTGGCGTCGCAGAAGATGACGGTGCCTTTCGGCACCGCGGCGGCAACGGCTGTGACGCGTTCGATGTCGTCATGGACGTTGCCGCCGACCTTGACCTGCAGCCGGTGAAATCCTTGGTCGACGATGTGCTTGGCGAGTGCTGCCATCGCGTCGACCGTGCCGTGGGTGACGACCTTGTAGAGTTCGGCAGTCTCGCTTTCGCGTCCGCCAAGCAGTGTCACCAGCGGCACGTCGGCGGCGCGCGCCGCAAGATCCGAGCACGCCATGTCGAGCGCCGACTTGATGTAGGGATGGCCCTTGAACACGGTATCCATCAGCCTGTTGATACTGGCAAGCCCGCGTGGATCATGGCCGATGAGATACGGCGCGATCTCGACGACACCGGCGCGCGTACCGGCGGCGAAGGCCGGCGAATAGAAATTGCCGAGCGGCGCCATCTCGCCCCAGCCGGTGAGCCCGCTATCGGCGGTGACGGCGACGATCACCGCGTCGAACGCATCGGCGACGCGCCCCTTGGACATACGATAAGGCCCGTCAACGAAGGGCTGGACGACATGGTAGGCTTCAATGGTTTTGATCTGCACGTTTTCTGTCCGTTATCTGCGATATTAAGGGTGGCCCACCAAACTTATCGGGCTCATCAGGCGGTTTCGGGCCGGCCGCGGGTCAGACTTGCACGACTAGCGTCATTTGAGCCGCGTTGCTCCAGCCCGCGCGCATAGGCGAGCAATGCCTCGAAATCGAAATCGATGTGCTCCTTGGCATGGCGCTGGGCGGCGCGCATGTCGGTGCCCTTGAGCAGCCGCACATAGGTCTCGTGAGCATCTTCGGCAGGCACCGGCTCGTTGCGCGCCCGCTGGTGCAACGCGAAGTACATCTGCAGCCGGCTGGTCAGCCGTTGCCACGTTTCAAGCAGCACCGAATTGTCGGCCCATTCGTGGATCAGGCCATGCAGTTGCAGCGCCGTTTCGATCTGCCGCGTCGTGTCCAGTTCGCGCGTCGCCTGCTTCACCGCCGCATGGCGCCGGTCGAGTTCGTCGAAGAAGCGCTGGTCGCGAAGCGACCAGGTCCGCGCGATGGCGAATTCGTCCAGCACCTTGTTGAGCGAATAGGCATCGTCGATATCCTTGGCGGTAACGTCGATGACGAAGGTTCCGGCGTAGGGGATGCTGGTCAGGATGCCTTCCTGCACCAGTTCGCGCATCGCCTCGCGCAGCGGCGCGCGGCTCACCCGCATCTGCTCGGAAATCCTGAGTTCGTTGAGCTTCTGCCCCGGCTCCAGCTGGCCGGTCAGGATCGCCCGCCGGAGCAGCGCGACGATCTCTGCCCTGCGTGTCGTATCGGCGATCGGATTGAAATCCAGCTTTGCCATCCGGCTGCTCCAGGAGACCAAAAGCGACACAAGCAGATTGTCGACAATCTAACAAGAGGAATTTCTGGATTGTCGATCCTGCATGACATTGGCGCTCTTCCGGCCTCAGCCAGCCTGGCCACGCAAGCCTTCCCGCTCGCCTCGCTGAGCGTCAGCTGGCTTCTCGCAGCGGGAAACGGACTGGTGCGTAGCCTTCGCAATGTCCATTGACGACTGGGAAGCTTTGTGTCACTAGCAGTGACATGAATTCACAAATGATGACTCAGAAATACGAGAGCCCGCTGCGGGCAGAGCAGGCGCAGGCGACGCGCGAGCGCATCCTCGCGTCCATTCGAACGATCCTGGAGCAAAATCCATACAGCCTCCTTGGCTTCGATGAGGTTGCCGAGGTTTCGGGCGTGAACCGAAGGACGATCTTCCGCCACTTCCCGACGAAGGAAGCGCTTCTGGAAGCCTTTTGGGCCAGCACCAATGCCTCGCTGGGAGTGCGGTTCTGGCCTGAGCGGGAGCAGGATCTGATCGATCTTCCTCCCGACCTTTTCGCTTCGTTGGACGCAATCGAAGGCGTAGTCAGGGCCTCGCATGCGAGCGCTACCGGGCGCGAGATGCGCCTGCAAGCCAATGGTGAGCGGCAACGTGCCTTTCGGAGCAGCCTTTCGCAAGTCGCAAACGGAATGGACCCGAAGGCGGCGCGCCAGCTTGAGGCCGTGATCCAGCTCCTGTTCAGCGCCACTGCCTGGCAGACGATGAAAGACTACTGGGGTCTTACCGGCCGTGAGGCCGGAGAGGCAGCCGCCTGGGCAATTCGCGCCTTGCTCAATGCGGCAAAATCGCAGCAGGGCGCTGTTCGAAAGGGAAAAAGCAAGTGACTTGGCATAAGACCAAAGCGACGGTCCATCCGGCCGATTCGGTTCAAGGCTTCTGGGTGATGGGCGATCAGGTCGCTGTCCGGGCAAAGCTCGCTGGGACGGCACTCAACGTGATCGACGTCACGGTACCTCCTGGAAGCGGCACGCCGCCCCACACGCATCCTTCCGCGGAAATTTTCCGCATTCTCGAGGGCACTCTCACGATGTGGACGGTGATCGATGGTGTCGCGCAAGAATATGAGGTGGAACCCGGTGATGTCGTCACCATTCCGGGCAACGCGCCCCATGGCTATCGCAATGCTGGTCCCGTGCCGGTTATATTCATGGCGATCGTCGACGACGAGATGATCGCATTCTTCGAAGAGGCTGCATCCAAGGACGCGCCCTCCGGCCCGCCGACCGCTGACATGATTAACCGCGTGATCGAGCTTACCGGACGCCACGGAATCCAGATCCTGCAGGCGGCCTGACCGGCGAAACCGTTGCGCCAGGCTCAGGATTTGACCTGGACGACGGTGCCTTATGCCGCCTAAATCCAGCAGTCCATCCATCCAGGGTCGAAGCGGGCCTTCGCGCGAGTGCTACGTGCAGCCGCGACAAGCCGTCGGCTGGATGGATGGCTCGTTTGCTGATCCACAAACTGCTTTCACAGCTAGAGCGGTTCCCCCTTTGACGGAATCAAAGGGGATTCCAGATTTATCTGTTTTGTGACTCAAGATGCTGGCTGGAGTGGAGGCCAGCATCGGATGACCCGACCTCTTTCCAATGATCTTCGCGAACGTGTTGTAGCGGCGGTT